>JADLEZ010000508.1 GCA_020845855.1 Burkholderiales bacterium | reverse complement strand
GACTGGCGCTCACGATGCCGGCCGATCAATGGCTCGCGGATCTTGCGATTCTGCCGGAAATCGCAGTCGAGCCTGTGACGGCCGATATCGCCGCGTCCGCCGGTCGATTGAACAGCAACTTTCCCGGTGATCCCGCCGATCGGATCATTGTTTCGACGGCGCTTTGCCGAGGCGCGCGGCTGGTGAGCGCCGACCAGCGGCTGCGCGGTATGACTGGAGTTTCCGTCGTCTGGTAATCCGCCGGCGGGTGTGCCGTACCGTCTTACGTTTCGTACGTGCGGATATCGTGAAAGGCAACACGCACCGGGAGATGTATCTGTTCCGGGCGTGATAGGCAGCCTTCGTAATTTCCGCAAGGAGATGAATGCGATCGGCGGGTGAGGAGGTGGGAGCCGCCATTCGGTCGTGGGGGCCCCAAGTCAGTTCTCGCAAATCACGAATCAAGGGTGACCAACGACGAATGTAGGTCGCCGGTGCAATCTCCCACGCGAAGGCCGATGCTTGGTTTGCAGGGTGCCGGCAGCGGACGAGGCCGACGCCGCGGTTCGCGCGATGGAGTCTCAGTAGCGAGGCGACGCGGCTTGGTCCCGACCGCCCTACCCACGCCCCGCCTGCCGCCACACCTGCGACTTCCTCGCCAGCACCCTCGCCACCAGCGCCTGCAGGCCGACGACCGCCGCCGACGTGAACAGCACGCTCACCGCCATCGCGCAGGCCGCCGCGGTGTCTCCGGTGTCGTCCATGGCCACGATGGCGATGGCGGCCACTTCCGTCAGCGGCGCATAGAGGAAGATGACCGCGGCGACGGTCGTCATCCCGCTCACGAAGAAGTAGGTGGCGATGTCGAGGATCGCCGGCAGGCAGATCGGCAGCGTGACCCGGCGCAGGGTCGTCCAGAACGCGACGCCTAAGGTAGCCGACGCCGCCTCGAACTCGCTGTCGATCTGCTTCAGTGCGGTAAGCGCGGTCACGTGCGGCACCGTGTAGTAGTGCGCGATGCAGCACATCGCCATCAGGGTCAGCGTGCCCATCAATCCGGTCAGCGGATTGGCGGGATTGTTGAAAAAGAAAACGTAGCCGAGGCCCAGCACGAGCCCCGGAACGGCCAGCGGCAGCATGGCGAGCAGGTGGAAGCCGCTGCGCAGGGCGGCATCGACCCGGACCTTCTCGACCAGGTACGCGCCCAGGAACACCATCGCGGTGCCGCCGATCGCCGTCCACGCGGACATGACGATGCTGTTCCAGTACGAGCCCCAACCCAGCGCATCGAACGCGGCGAAGTTGTAGCTTCGCAGCGAAAGGCTCATGTCGTAGGGCCAGAGCTTGACGAACGAGGCGAAGATCGCCGTGCCGGCGATGCCCAGGATCACGAAGGCGACCGATGCGGACACGACAAGCATCGCCGAGTCGAAGCCGGCGCGCGGTTCGGGACGATAGATCACGGTCCGCGCGCCCAAGAGCGAGATCTGGCGCCGGCGGACGATCATGTCGACGGCGAACGAGATGACCGCGGGAATCAGCAGGACCACGCCCACCACCGCGCCCATCTGGAAATTCTGCTGGCCGATGATCTGCTTGTAGATGTCGATGGCGAGCACGCTGAACTTGCCGCCGATGACCTTGGCGATCCCGAAGTCGGTGATCGACAGCGTGATGACGACGAAGACCGCGCTCAGCAGGCCGTAGCGCGCCGCGGGAAGGGTGATGGTATGGAACGCGCGCCATGGCGACGTGCCCAGGGTTCGCGCGACCTCGTACATGCGCGCGTCGGACAGCGAGAGCGCGGTCGTCAGGATGATGAACGCATGCGGAAAGCAGTAGAACACCTGCGCCATCACGATCCCGGTCAACCCGTAGATGCTGCCTCCCATCAGCCACGACTTCAAGAACCCCTGGTTGCCGAACACGTAGGTCAACGCGATGGCCGGCAGCATCGACGGCGCCAGCAGCGGCAGCAGCGCGATGCCCTTGAACAGCGGCTTGAACGGCATCCGGCTGCGCATCAGCGCCATCGCGTACAGGAACGCGAGCGGCACCGTGATGCCGACGGTGATGGCGCAGACGAGGAGGCTGTTGAAGACGGACTGACGCAGCCCGGGATTGCTCGCGTACTGGACGAAGTTGTGGATGCCGATGAACTGTCCCTGCGGGTCCTGCGTGCTCTTGATCAGCACCAGGAGGAGCGGCGCGCCGATGAGCGTCAGGGACACCGCGCCAACGGCAACGAGCAGCAGGCGGCCGACCGCCCGCTCGTTGACCAAGCGCCGGCTTCGGAACGCTCCTGTGGCCGCAGCCACGGCGGGCTGCAACGTGGCCATGCCTAGCAGGTCGATGCAAAAGGTGTCCGGGCGGTCCCCGGATGACGAGGAAGCTGCGTTGCACCTCTTGCATCGAGATTGATTCCAGGCGCTCGCCCTAGGGGCGGCCCGTCGGGCAATCGCCGGAAACAGCACGAAACAACGCGCGTTCTGCCCACACCGTCGCCTTCGAACGCGTTCTGCATCATGCGGCTAGGCGGAGGCTTGCGCGGCCGCGGGGGCGGACCCGAAGACGTGGAGGCGGTCCGCCGGAATGTCGATGAACACGTCCTGGCCGGATTGCAGCTCGAACGCCCGCCCGTCCCGGGCGGAGAAGTCGGCGTGGATCTCGTGCCCCCCAAGGCCGGGGCAGAGCAGCGTGGCCCGCCAGGCGGCGCCGAGAAACTCGATCCCGGTGATCCGCGCCGCCCAGGCGCTCGTACCGTCCGGCGCGCGCCGGAAGCTCACTTCCTCCGGCCGGAAGCCCAGGACCACCGTTCCCGCCGCGGCCGCCGGAGCAACGACCCGCAGCTTCAATGCGCCGGCTTCCAGGGTGCCGTCACCGGCCGCCCGCGCCTCGATGAAGTTCATCTTGCCGACGAAATCCGCCACGAAGCGCGTGGCCGGCTGCTGGTAGATCTCGGTCGGCGTGCCGATCTGCTCGATGGCCCCGCGGCTCATCACCACCACGCGATCCGCCATGGTCAGCGCCTCGACCTGATCGTGCGTGACCATGATCGTGGTGAGCTTGAGCTTGCGCTGGAGTTGCGTGATCTGCTGGCGCAGGTTCACGCGCACTCTCGCATCCAGCGCGCTGAGCGGCTCGTCGAGCAGAAGCAGCCGGGGCGAGGGCGCCAGCGCGCGCGCCAGCGCGACCCGCTGCTGCTCGCCGCCGGAGAGCTGGACGGGGAGCTTCGCCTCGGTCCCGGGCAACTCGACCAGGGCCAGAAGGTCGGTTACCCGCCGCGCGATCTCCTCGCGCGCGATCCCGCGGTTGACGAGCCCGTAGCCGACGTTCTCCCTGACGGTGAGATTGGGAAACAGCGCATAGGACTGGAAAAGCATGCCGACGTCGCGTGCGGCCGGCTCGAGCCTGCTGATCTCCTGCCCGTCCTTCCACAGGCGGCCGCTCGTCTGCTGCTCGAGGCCCGCGACGATGCGCAGCAGCGTCGACTTCCCGCAACCCGAGGGCCCCAGCACGCAGACGAACTCCCGATGAGCGACCGTGAGGCTGACATCGCGCAGCACCTCCGTCTTGCCGAAGCGCTTGCCCACCCCCTCGATCTGCAGGGCGACGCCATGGCCCTCGGGAACCTGACGCATGGGCGAAAGCTCAGGTCTTCGGCTCGGACTTCGCGTCGTAGCGCTTGGTCCATTCCGCGGTGACCGGCGCGAGGCGGTCCACCTTCTTCCCCGGCTCGTACTTGAGCATCTGCTTCTCCGCGTTCGCAGGATAGTTCGGCGGCACCTTGTTCACGTCGGGGTGAGCGACGATCGCCATGTACTTGTTGTACTCCTCGTTGGCCTGCTTTGTCACCGTCCAGTCGGCCAGCGCCTTGGCCGCGGCCAGTTTCGGCGTGCCCTTGATGATGACCGTGGCCTCCACGTCCCAGCCCGATTTCTCGGCCGGCAGGATGATGTCGATCGGCGCCCCCTGCGACTTGAGCTGGGGCGCGGTGATGTCGGTGGAGATCCCGATCACGTACTCGCCGGTGGCGGCCTGCTTGCAGGGCTTGGCGCCGCCGTGCGTGTACGACGCGATGTTGTCATGCAGGCGATCCATGAACTTCCAGGCCTCCGCTTCGCCCATCGTCTCGATGAAAGTGTTGACGGTGAGGAATCCCGAGTGGCTGGACGCCGGGTTCATCATGGTGATCTGGCCTTTGTAGATCGGATTGGCGAGGTCGCTCCACTTCGTCGGCGCCGGCAGGTTGCGCTTCTTCGCTTCCACGGTGTTGAAGCAGATGAGCACCATCCACGTGTCCATGCCGGTCCAGATGGGTGGGTTGGAGGTGTCGCGGAACTGCGGCTTGAGCTTCTCGTAGCCCTTGGGCGCGTACGGCTGGACCATGCCGTACTTGTTGAGCACCACGGCGTGCATCGACGACACGCCCCAGACGAAGTCGGCCTTGGGCGCGTCCTTTTCCGCGATCAGCCTCGCCATCAGCGCGCCGGGGCTTTCGCGCAGCCACGCGATGGTGATGTTGGGGTTGTCCTTCTCGAACGCGCGCTTGTACGGGTCGAGCTGCTCCCGCTCGAGCGGCGTGTAGACGGTGAGGGTGGTCTTGTTCTGGGCCGACGCCGGAAACGCGAACGAAACCAGCGCGGCGGCCGCGATGACAATGGGGAGCGACCAAAGGGGACGACGGACATTCGTGAACATGGATCCTCCAGTTCGTGATCAAGATATGCAGGACAGCTTTTACGTGCCACGACCTCATTTCGTCAGCGACGGCTTGCGGCCATCGCGGCGACGACTGCATCTCCCATCTGTGACGTTCCGACGAGCCGGGCGCCCGGCTCCATGATGTCCGCGGTGCGCAGGCCGCTCGCGAGCACGCTGCGCACCGCGCCTTCGATGCGATCGGCGATGTCCGCCCGCGCGAAGCTCTGGCGGAACATCATGGCGGTGGACAGGATCGACGCCAGCGGATTGGCGACGTTCTTGCCCGCGATGTCCGGGGCGCAGCCGTGCACCGGCTCGTACAGGCCCTTGCCTTGCGCGTTGATCGACGCCGACGGCAGCATCCCGATCGAGCCCGCCAGCATCGCGGCCTCGTCGGACAGGATGTCGCCGAAGATGTTGCCCGTGACGATGACGTCGAACTGCCGCGGATTGCGAACGAGCGTCATCGCCGCCGCGTCGACGTAGAGGTGGGACAACTCGACGTCGGGGTACTCGGGCGCGACCTCGTCCACGACAGCGCGCCACAGCTCCATGGCTTCCAGCGCGTTGGCCTTGTCGACCGAGCACAGCTTCTTGCGGCGCCCGCGCGCCGCGCGGAAGCCCACGTGCGCGATGCGCGCGATCTCGTCCTCGTGGTAGTACATCGTGTTGCGCCCGACCCGCTTGCCCCTTTCGGTGGAGATGCCGCGCGGCTCGCCGAAGTAGACGTCCGAGGTCAGCTCCCGCAGGATGAGCAGATCCAGGCCGTCGATCACGCTCGGCTTGAACGGCGAGGCGCCGATCAGCTCGTCGAACGCCTTGGCCGGCCGATAGTTGGCGAACAGATCGAGCTCCTTGCGCAGCGTGAGCAAGGCGTCGCCCGGGCGCAGCCCCCGGGGCAGGGACTCGTAGGTGAAGCCGCCTTCCGCGCCGAACAGGATCGCGTCCGCATTCCTCGCGAGCGCCATCGTCGCCGCCGGCAGCGGGTGCCCGGTCGCATCGTAGGCGCAGCCGCCGATCAGCGCTTCCTCGAGCTGCAAGGGGAGGCCTTCCCGTTTCAGCAGCTCCAGGAGCTTGACCGATTCGCGCGTGACTTCCGGGCCGATGCCGTCTCCGCCGAGCACTGCGATCTTCATGGGTGGGTCAGCTCTTTCGTGGCGAGGTTGCGCGAGGCCTCGAAGCGATCGATGGCGTCGCGCAGGGTGAGCGTGATGTCGATCTCGTCCAGGCCCTGCAGCAGGCAGTTCCTGCGGAACGGGTCGACGTCGAAATGGAATCGCTCGCCGTCGGGCGCGACGACGTGCTGCAGGACGAGGTCGACGGTCACGGCCGCTTGCGGCGATGCTGCGAGCGCGTCGAAGAGCCTCGCCGCGAAGGATGGCGAAAGGACTACGGGCAGGATGCCGTTGTTGAAGCAGTTTCCGTAGAAGATGTCCCCGAAGCTCGGCGCCAGGATCACCCTGAACCCGAAGTCGGCCAGCATGAACACCGCCTGCTCCCGCGACGAGCCGCAGCCGAAGTTGAGCCCGGCCAGCAGGATCTGCGCCCCCGCGTAGCGCGGCTCGTTCAGCACGCAGCCGGGTAGCGCGCGACCCTGCGCGTCGAAGCGCAGGTCGTGAAAGCAGTAGCGCCCGTAGTCGACCCTTTCCTTGTGCAGGAAGCGCGCCGGCGCGATCTGGTCGGTGTTGACGTTGGTCTCGGGCATCGGAACGACGACCGACGTCACCCGCTCAAGCGCCCGCATGCGTGAGCTCCTCGCGAAAGTCGACCAGGCAGCCATGGACCGCCGCGGCGGCCGCCATTCCGGGATTCACGAGATGCGTGCGCACCCCGCGCCCTTGCCGCCCGACGAAGTTGCGGTTGGTCGTCGAGACGCAGCGCTCGCCGGGCAGCGCGTGATCGCCGTTGATGGCGACGCACATCGAGCAGCCCGGGAGCCGCCACTCCATGCCGGCGTCCTTGAACACTCGGTCCAGCCCTTCGGCCTCGGCCTGCGCCTTGACCGTCCGGGAACCGGGCACGACCAGTGCCGGGACCACGGCATGCCGGCCCTTCACGACACTGGCTGCCAGTCGTAAGTCTTCGATGCGGCTGTTGGTGCACGAGCCGATGAACACACGGTCCACGCGCAGGCCGAGCATCGGCTGCCCGGGACGCAGCGCCATGTACTCGAGGGCGCTGCGCGCGTTTTCGCGCGCGGTCGGATCGGCCAGCTTGTTCGGGTCGGGGACTTCCTGCGTGATGTCGCAGCTCTGGGAAGGGTCGGTGCCCCAGGTGACCATGGGTTGAATGTCGGCGCCGCTGATGTCCACCGTACGGTCGAAGCGCGCGCCGCTGTCGGATCGAAGCTGCGACCACGCGCGGCTGCCTTCCTCCCAGGCCGCGCCCTGCGGTGCATAGGGGCGTCCTTGCAGGTAGGCGAGGGTCTTGCGGTCGGCGGCGATCATGCCGGCGCGGGCGCCGGCTTCGGTCGACATGTTGCAAAGCGTCATCCGTCCTTCGACCGTCAGCGCGTCGACGGCCGCGCCCGAGTACTCGATGACGTGCCCTACCGCGCCTGCCACTCCCACCCTGCGGATCACGGCCAGCGCCAGGTCCTTGGCGGTTACGCCGGGGCGCGGCTTGCCGTCAATCCGAACGCTCAGTTGCTTCGGCTTGACCTGCCACAGGGTCTGGGTAGCCAGCACGTGGCCGACTTCCGTGGAGCCGATGCCGAAGCCGAACGCGCCCAAGGCACCGTGTGTGGTCGTATGGCTGTCGCCGCATACGACCGTCATGCCGGGCAGGGTCAGCCCTTGCTCGGGACCCACCACGTGGACGATGCCTTGCCGCGCATCCCCAAGGCCGAAATGGACGATGTTCCGGCGGCGCGTCTGCTCCGCAAGGCCTCGCACCATGTCCTGCCGCTCGCTGTCCACGACGTCCGCAATGTCCGTTCCGCGCGTGGAGGCGTAGTGATCCGTCATCGCGAACGTCGCCTCGGGCCGGCGCACCGGAATGCCTCGCGCATCCAGGGTTTGATACAGCGCGAGCGGGAGGTCGTCGATCAGGTAGTGCCGGTCGATGTACAGCAGCGTCCGCCCGCCGACGCCCTCGGACACGACGTGCGAGTTCCAGACCTTGTCGAACAGCGAGCTTGGCGCGGTGGCTGGCGGCATGCGGCGTCCCCGGGGGGAGGACAGAATCGCGCGGGCGGCCGCGTTTGTACATTCGTCGTTGACGAGCGTCGATGCGTGATCGGCGGTGTCCCTTGACCGACACGCGGCAGCAGGCGGGAGCCGAAGCGTCAGCGGGGCGGGCGGTCACGCTGCCAAAAAGAGGCGCGCCGGGGTCACGGCTTGCGCAGCAGAGCCGCCGCATACGGGGGAAGTGTGGCCGACATCAGCCCGGCGAGCGGCCGCCGGGGTACCCCGCGCGCACCCTTTGGTGAACGGTCAGGGAAGCCTATTCCGAGGTCGCCTCAGGAGCCGCGCGCCAGCCGCCCGAGATGCGCCACCTCGGCTTTCCCGATCTTCCCCGCCGCCCCCACCGCCGCCTTCGCTCCCAGCATCCGCGCAAACGCTTCCCGCACCTGCGCCGCGGTGACGGCGCCGATGCCCGCGAGCCGCTCCTGTCGCGAACGCACGCGGCCAAGAGCGAACAGATCGAGCGCCGCGAACTCCAGCCGTTGCTCGGGATCGTCCCGGTCGGACAACAGGCGGACCACGGCCTGGTTGCGCGCGCGCTCGAGGCCGACGCGATCCGTGGCCTCGGCATGCTGGCGCAGCAGCCGATTGATTTCGCTTACGCATTCACGCAGATGCTCGGGCGCGGTCGACGCCTCGATCACGAACTGTCCATACGCGTCGCGCACATCTGCCCAGCAGTCGGCGTGATACACGAGGCCGCGCCGCTCGCGCAGCGTATCGAGTAACGGCGAGCTCATGCCCTCGCCGAGCAGCGCCGCGGCGACGACAAAGATCGCGTGCTCGCCGGGCAGCGGCGAGACCGGAAAGCCGAGCACGATGCTCACCTGAGTGGACGCGGGGACGCGGCGCGCGCGGATCCCGCCGAAATGCTCGGGTCGGGCGATCGTGTTTTCGCTCCCACGCGGCATGTCGCCGAACGTGGCCTGCGCGGCGGCAACGACCTGGTCGGGATCGACGTCGCCGGCAACGCCGACGACGGTGTTGACGGCGGTGTACTGCCGGCGCGACCAGCGCACGAGGTCGTCGCGCGTGAAGCGCCGGAGGTTGGCGCGGCTGCCGATCACCGGACGCCCGGCGGGGTGCGCGCCGTAGCAGGCCGCGTCGAAGAGCTTGAACGCGGCCGACATCGCGTCGTCCTCGTCCTCGGTGTACTCCTGCAGGAGGACCTGCCGCTCTCGCTCGAGCTCGGCCTCCGGAAAGGTGCTCTCGCGCACGATGTCGCCGAGCATGCGGACGAAGGCGCCGGCGTCCCGCGCGAGGCCGCGCATGTGGTACGCGGTGTGGTCCTTGTCGGTGTGCGCATTGACCGCCGCACCCAGCCGCTCGGCGTCGAGGTTGATCCGCTGACAGTCGCGCGTGCGCGTGCCCTTGAAGGCCATGTGCTCGATGACGTGGCTGATGCCGTTCTGGCGCGCGCTTTCATGATGGCTGCCGCTGCGCACGAAGACGCTGACGGCACACGTGGCGAAGTGCGGCAGGCGCAAGACGACGACGCGCACGCCGTTAGCGAGCGCGCATATCACGGTATCCGCGTCACCCATGGACCTGTCGGCGTCGGGCGGCAGTTACGGCCTCGTGCCGTTTCGGGGGGTTCACGCCCCAAGTCGCCGAAGGTCGTCGCGGTCCTTTCGTCCGACAACTCGGCTGGCGTGTATGCGTGTTCGAGCGGGTAGACCAGCACGAGCCGGCACCAAGAGTGCATCGGGCAGCTGCCCGATGCGTAGAAGTCGCCAGGTGTCCGTACGGTTCGCAGGACATCGGCCACCGCGTTGATCGACTCCATTAGCGGGATAGTAGTAGAAATGGTGACCACGGCGATTCGGCGTGGCCGACTGGCGCTCACGATGCCGGCCGATCAATGGCTCGCGGATCTTGCGATTCTGCCGGAAATCGCAGTCGAGCCTGTGACGGCCGATATCGCCGCGTCCGCCGGTCGAT
>JADLEZ010000507.1 GCA_020845855.1 Burkholderiales bacterium | reverse complement strand
ATCGGCTGACCGGCAATGCTTACGCCAACACCCTCACCGGCTTTGGCGGCAACGACACGCTGCTGGCCCGCGATGGCAACGACATCCTCGACGGCGGCGCCGGCGACGACGTGCTCGACGGCGGCCGCGGCAACGACACCTATCGCTTTAGCCGCGGCTTCGGCCGCGATGCGATCCGCGAGCTCGACCTTCCGACCGGCAACAATCGGATCGTGTTCGACGACACGGTAGCAGCCGACGAGGTCTACTTCTGCGACGGCTACCTGCGCGTTCGCGGCACGGCCGACCGCCTCGCGCTACCCGCCACCGACATCGCCTTTGCCGACGGCACGACCCTGACGAGCTCGCTGGTCGCCATCGCGCTGGCGGCAAGCTTCTCGCACGCGCCCTCCGCTCAGGACGACACGCTCGAAGGCACCGCCGGCAGCGACAATCTGGACGGGCTCGCGGGCCGGGACTTCGTCTACGGCTTCGACGGCGACGATACGCTATCCGGCGGCGCCGACGATGACCGCGTCTACGGCGGCAACGGCGCCGACGTGCTCGCCGGCGACAGCGGCAACGACCTCTTGTGGGGCAACGACGGTAACGACAGCATGGATGGCGGGGACGGGCACGATGCCATTCACGGCCACGCCGGCGACGATACGCTCGCCGGCGGCGAGGGGCTGGACACGCTGTACGGCGACGACGGCAACGACACGATCGACGGCGGCGCCGAGCGCGACACCTTGTACGGTGGCGACGGCAACGACGTCATACGCGCGGGTGCGAGCGGCTTGCTCGGTGGCGATACGCTCGATGGCGGCGCCGGCAACGATCGGCTGATCGGCAGCGAGCGCGACGACGCCTTGGCCGGCGGGGAGGGCGACGACATCCTCGACGGCGGTGTCGGCAACGACTTTCTTTTCGACGATACCGGCAACAACACGCTCTGCGGCGGCGACGGCGACGATCGCTTGCAGACGGGCGTGGGGGCGGATACGTTGGACGGCGGCGCCGGAACCGACTTTCTGTCCGGCGCCGCCGGGATCGACACCTACGTCCTGAACGAAGGAATCGGCAGCGACTGGATCGCCGAGTGGTGGGGCTCGAGCGAGCTCACCGTCGTCGCCATCGACGACACGCTGACCCCCAACGACGTGGCGCTCGCGCGCCTGAACAACGCGAGCGGCGACTACTTGCAGATCGCGCTGCGCACGACCGGCGACGAGCTCAAGGTCGGCTCGATCGACGTCGCCCTTCCCAACCTCGAGATCCGCTTCGGCGACGGCACCGTATGGAACGCGGCTGCCATCAGTGACCGGCTCTACGTCCGGCACGGCACGCCTGACAACGACGTGCTGGTCGGCGGTATCGGGCCCGACCGGCTGTACGGCTATGCCGGCAGCGACACGCTGACCGGCCTCGCCGGCAATGACCTGCTCGACGGCGGGACTGGCGCCGACACCCTGACCGGCGGCCCGGGCCAGGATACGTTCGTGGTCGACGACGCGGGCGACCTCGCGATCGAAGCCGCTGCGGAGGGCCTCGACGGCGTGCAGAGCAGCGTCTCGTACGTCCTGCCGGTGAACGTCGACAACCTCACCCTGACCGGCGCCGCCGCGGTCAACGCCACCGGCAACACGCTCGACAACACGCTCACCGGCAATACCGCCGCCAATATCCTCGACGGCAAGGCGGGCCGCGACGCCATGAGCGGCGGCGCCGGCAACGATACCTACGTCGTCGACAGCACCGGCGACACGGTGACCGAGCTCGCCAATCAAGGCACGGACCTCGTGCAAGCGAGCATCGCGTACACGCTGGCGGCGGACCTCGAGCAGCTCACGCTGACGGGCGCGGGCGCCATCACCGGCACCGGCAACGCGCGCGACAATGTCCTGACCGGCAACGGCGGCGCGAACACGCTCACGGGACTGGCCGGCAACGACCAGCTCAACGGCGGTGCGGGGGCGGACACCCTGCGCGGCGGCGCCGGCAACGATACCTACATCGTCGACCACGCGAGCGACGTCGTCACCGAGAGCGCGGGCGAGGGCACCGACACGGTGCTGGCGGGCGTCACCTACACCCTGGCCAGTAACGTCGAGAACCTGACGCTTACCGGCAGCGGCGCCGTCAGCGCCACCGGCAACACCCTCGCCAACACGCTGACCGGCAACGCGGGCGCCAACACGCTGAACGGCGGCGCGGGGGCGGACACCCTGCGCGGCGGCACCGGTAACGACACCTACGTCGTCGACGTCGCGACCGATGCGATTACCGAGAACGCTGGCGAAGGCACGGATACCGTGCAATCCGCGATCACCTGGACGCTCGGCGCGCAACTGGAGAATCTCACGCTCACCGGCGCCACCGCCATCAACGCGACCGGTAACACCCTCGCCAACACGCTGACCGGCAACGGCGGCGCCAACACGCTCGACGGCGGCGCTGGCACCGACACGCTGCGCGGTGGCGCGGGCAACGATACCTACGTGGTCGACGTCGCGGCCGACGTGATCATCGAGAACGCCGGCGAGGGCACCGACCTCGTGCAAAGCGCGATTACGCTCACGCTGGCCGCGAACGTCGAGAACCTCACGCTGACCGGCAGCGCCCACGTCAATGCCACGGGCAACACGCTCAACAACACGCTGACCGGCAACAGCGGCGACAACATGCTGAGCGGTGGCGCCGGCGCCGACACGCTGCGCGGTGGCGCGGGCAACGACACCTACGTCATCGACAACGCGGGCGACGTCGTCACCGAAGCCGCGAGCGCGGGCACCGACCTCGTCAATGCGAGCATTACCCACACCCTCGCCGCCAACGTCGAGTACCTCACGCTGGCCGGGGTTGCGGCCATCAACGCTACCGGTAACACGATCGACAACTGGCTGCGCGGCAACACCGCCGTCAACACCCTGTCCGGCATGGACGGCCACGACACGCTGTGGGGCGATCTGGGTAACGACATCCTCGCCGGCCACAACGGCAACGACCTGGTGCAAGGGGGCGCCGGCAACGATGCGCTGACCGATACCGCCGGCAACAACCTGCTGGACGGCGGCGCCGGCGCCGACACGCTCAGCGGCGGCGCCGGCCGCGAAATGCTGATCGGCGGCGCCGGCAACGACACCCTGACCACCGGTGGCGGCGCCGACGTCATCGGCTTCAACAAGGGTGGCGGCGCCGACGTGGTCAACGCAAGTGTCGGCACCGACGACACGCTGAGCCTCGGCGGCGCGCTCGCCTACAGCGACTTGAAGCTGCGCAAGTCGGGGCTCGATCTCATCCTGGACGCGGGCAGCGGCGACCAGATCACGTTCAAGAGCTGGTACCAGGCCGGCTTCAACCACAAGAGCGTGCTCAACCTGCAGGTGGTCGCCGATGCCATGGCCGCGTACGACCCGGCGAGCCCCGACCCGATGCTCAACAAGAAGGTCGTGAACTTCAATTTCACGGGGTTGGTGAACGCCTTCGACGCGGCGTTGGTTGCCAATCCGGCGATCACGAGCTGGAACCTCACCAACGCGCTCGCGGCCAATCGCTTGTCCGGCAGCGACACCGCCGCGATCGGCGGCGACTTCGCCTACGACTACGGGCACCGCAGCTCGCTCGCGACCATCGGCGCCACGCCGGCGCAGTCGGTCCTCGCGGCCGCGACGTTCGCCACCGCCGCGCAGGTGCTGCAGCCGGCGGCCACGCTGTACTCGGGAACCGTGCGGCTGCAGTAACTCAAGGGGAGTCGCCGCCGTGCTCGGCTTCATCCGCGACGCCACGCCGCACACGCAGGGCGACTTCCTTCCCGGGCCGCTGCGCCTGGTCGAATCACCGCCGTCGCCGCTGCCGCGGCGCGTTCTGTACTGGGTCACGGCTTTCTTGGCGCTGCTCGGCGCGTGGCTGATGCTCGGCCGCCTCGACATCGTCGCCGTCGCGAGCGGCAAGCTCGCCCCTCGCACCAGCATCAAGATCGTGCAGCCGGCGGACGCCGGCCGCGTCGCGGAGATCGCGGTAAAGGAGGGCGACCCCGTGCTCGCGGGGCAGGTGCTCGTGCGCCTCGACCCGGACCTGCACGAGGCGGAGACGCGCGCGCTGCGGGCCGAGCTTGCACTGCGCCTGCTGCAGCTTCGCCGCATCGACGCCGAGCTCGACGACGTTTCGCTCGCGCGCCATGCGGGCGACCCCGAGGAGGCGTTCACGCGCATGGATGCGCAGTACCGCGCCAACCGTGCCGCGTTCGCCGACGCGCAGGCGCAGGAGATCGCGGCCATCGCGCGTCTCGGCCAGGACTTGCGCGCGGCGATCGCCGTGCTCACCAAGCTCGCGCGGACCGTCCCCATTTACCAGACGGCGGCCGCGCGCTATGCGACCTTGCAGGCCGAAGGTTTCGTCAGCGAGCTCTACGCGCTCGAGCGCCAGCGCGAGCGCATCGAAAAGGAGCAGGACGAGGCCGCCCAGGAGCACACCGTACAAAGCCTGCGTGCGAACCTGCAGCAGGCCGAGCGCCGCTTGGCGCAGGTGCGCTCGTCCTATCGCCAACAGCTGCACGCCGAGCGCGCCCAGGTGGGTAGCCAGCGCACACGCCTGGAAGAGGACCTTGCCAAGGCGCTGTACCGCGCCGCCGGCATCGAGCTGCGCGCGCCGCAGGCGGGCGTGATCAAGGACCTTGCCACCCACACGATCGGCACCGTGGTGAGTCCCGGCACGCTGCTCCTCACGCTGGTTCCGGCCGGCGAGGAGCTGCAGGCCGACGTCGTCGTGCGCAACCTGGACGTCGGCTTCGTGCACGTCGGCCAGCGCGCGAAAGTGAAGGTCGCTACCTATCCCTTCCAGAAGTACGGCGTGGTCGAGGCCGTGGTCGTACACGTGAGCCCGGACGCCAACGACACGCCGCCGCCCAACCGTCCGGCCTCCGACGAGGAGACGCTACCCGCGCCTGCCGTCAACGGCTATCGCGCGCGCCTCGCGCTCGCGGCGCAGACGCTCGCCTTCGACGGCCGCACATTGCCGCTGACCTCGGGCATGCAGGTCGACGCGGAAATTCGCCTCGGTGAGCGCACCCTTCTCGAATATGTGCTGGCTCCGGTACAGAAGGCCTGGCACGAGTCCGCGCGGGAGCGCTGATGCAGCCCGCGCAGCCCGCTCCGTCCGACGTCCACCTTGCGCCTGCCGATTTCCTGTGGGCGGTCGGTAGCGTGTGCAACCTGCGCCGCCGCATGTTCGATGCCATGCTCGTCCAGCGCGAGTTCCCGCCGCCGCACACGGTCCTGAGCATCGCCGAAGCGCTGCGCTCGCTCGACCTCGACGTGCGTATCGCCACGCACGGCGAGCTTGCCCCCAGGCGGGCGCTGCTGCCGCGCATCGTGTTCCTGCGTGACGACGGGTGCGAGCGCTGCGTGCCCGCGCTGCTCGCCAAGGTCGAGGCCGGCCGCGTGCTCGTGTTTCCCGCCGGCACCAACGAGCCACGGGTGCGCCCGCGCGCCGAAGTCGAGGCCGCGTTCACCGGCATCGCGCTCGAGATCGCGAGCAGCGCCGTGTGCGCCCCCGACGAGGAGGACGGGGCGCCTGCACGCGGCTTCGGCTTTCGCTGGTTCGTCGCCGAGCTCCTGCGCCACAAGCGCATCTGGCGCGACGTGCTGGTCGCCTCGCTCCTGATCCAGCTCATCGCATTGGCCACGCCGCTGTGCAGCCAGGTGATCATCGACAAAGTCATCGTCCACCAGACCACCAGCACGCTTGCCGTCATCGCGACCGCGCTCGCGATCTTCGTGGTCTTTGGCAGCGCGCTCAACTGGGTGCGGCAGTATCTCGTGACCCACACCGGCAACCGCGTCGATGCCGTGCTCGGCGCCGCGGTGTTCCGCCATCTCCTGCGACTGCCCTTGCGCTACTTCGAGCGGCGGCCCACCGGGGTGCTCGCCGCGCGCCTGAACGGTGTGGAAACCATCCGCGAGTTCCTGTCCGGCGCCGCGATTACGCTGCTGCTCGACCTGCCGTTCCTGCTCATGTTCTTGGCGCTCATGTTCTTCTACAGCGCGTGGCTGTCGCTGGTCACACTCGGCATTCTCGTGCTCGTCGTCCTGCTGAGTCTCGCGGCCGCGCCGCTGCTGCAGGCGCGCCTGAACGAGCAATTCCTTCAGGGCGCGCGCAACCAGGCGTTCGTGACCGAGTACGTCGCCGGCATGGAGACGGTCAAGTCGCTGCAAATGGAACCGCAGCTCGAGCGCCGCTACGAGGACTATCTCGCGTCGTACCTGCGCGCCAACTTTGCCACCCGTCAGCTCGCCAACACCTACAACACACTCGCCGGCGCGCTCGAGCAGGTGCTCAACACCGCGATTCTGTGCCTCGGCGCCTGGCTCGTCATGCGCGGTCCCGATTTCACCCTCGGCATGCTGGTCGCGTTCCAGATGTTCGCCACCCGGGTGTCGCAGCCGATGCTCAAGCTGGTCGGGCTCTGGCAGCAGTTCCAGCAGGCAGCGATCGCGGTGCGCCGCCTTGGCGACATCATGGACGTCCCGGTCGAGCCGTGGACCGTCGCCTCGACCCGGGAGTCCGCCGGTGCGGGCGCCATCGAGTTTCGCGATGTCGCGTACCGCTACGCGGCGGACCGGCCCGATATCCTGCACGAGTTCAACCTCAGGGTGGCGCCCGGCGAATGCGTGGTGATCATGGGTCCCTCCGGCGCGGGCAAGAGCACGCTGGCCAAGCTGCTGCAGGGGTTCCTGTGGCCCACGCAAGGACAGGTGCTGCTCGACGGCCGCGATACGCGCCATCTCGCGGCGAACGAGCTGCGCATGCACTTCGGCGTCGTGCCGCAGGAGGCGATACTGTTCTGCGGCACGATTCTCGACAATCTCCTGCTCGCCAACCCGCTGGCGAGCTTCGACATGGCGGTGCAGGCCGCCAAGGTCGCGGAAATCCACACGACGATCGAGGCGCTGCCGGCGGGCTACCGGACCGAGGTCGGCGAGCGCGGCGTCGGGCTGTCGGGCGGCCAGAAACAGCGGATCGCCATCGCGCGGGCGTTGCTCAAGCGCCCGCGCATCCTGATCTTCGACGAGGCCACCAGCGGCCTCGACAGCGCGGTGGCCGAGCGCTTCGCGGCCACCATCGCGCGCTTCAAGGGCAAGGTGACGATCATCTTCGTGACGCACCGCGCCCCGGAGCGCCTGCAACCCGACCGCGTCGTCCACCTCGCCGCGCTCGACGACCAGCGCGCCGCGGCTTAGCTTAGCGAGCGAGAGGGCGATAGATACCCGGGGTCGATCCCGCGATCGCTACCGCTCCCGCGGCCCTGGCATAGAACTCCGCCGGTCCCACGCCGCCGATGATCGAATACGCATAGCCCTGCGCGCGCTGCGCGTGCAGCGCCGCCAGCAGCAGCGCGCGCCCGATACCCTTGCCGCGTTCTGCGCTCGCCACGCCCTCGGGTCCGAAGAAGTTGCGCGCGGTGACGTCGTGGCACGCAAAGCCGAGCAGCGCTCTCTCGCGCACCGCCACGAAGCACGTCGCCGGCACCTGCGCAAACGCGGTTTCGATCTCCGCCACCGAGCTCGCGAAGTGCACGCGCGTCCAATCGAGCACGGCCGGCTTCTCGGGCGCGATTGCCCGCCGCACCGTCACGCCTTGCTTGGCGACCGCCGCCAGCGCCTCATCAAGACTCGGCAGGTCGTACAGGCGCACGAGCATGTCGTGCACGAGCACGTCCTGAATCAGCGGGGCACCGTGTAGTTGACCGGGAAGTAGACGTAGCCTGCGCCCTCCGATCGCAAGTAGCCCATCCCCGGGAACGATACGTGCGCGATCGCCAGCAGCACGCCGTGCTTCGCGCTGTCGGCATAGGCCTTGGCGCGCGCGGCAGCCGCGCGCTTCGGGTCGCTGTCGAACGGCTTGAACTTGCCTGCGTCCGCATACGGCTTGAGCGACAGCATCGCACCCGGGGGCGCTGCCGCGTGCACGTGCGTGACGTACAGGATGCCAGCCGCGACCGCGACCAGTCCCGCGACGATCTTCTTCCAGCGCTCCATCCCACCTCCCCCCGAGAGAACGCGATCCTACCCCGGCTTTCGGCGGCAGGTCGGCTACTTCCCGACCGGTACTCCGTCCACCGACGCATGGCGCGATTCTACCCGTCTCGCTTCAGGCAAGGTCGGTACGCATCATGAGGTACTGCACGATCCCCGACGGATAGCCGCGGATTTCGTGGGCGGGGCGATAGCCCAGCGCGCAATAGAACGGCGGCGCCTGGAAGCTGAACGTGAACAGGTAGAAGGTGCGGCAGCCGCGCTCGCGGCCGCGGCCCTCGAAGCGGCGTACGAGCTCGGACCCGACGCCTTGCCGCCGGCAGCGGGGCGCGACCCATAGCTGCTGCAGCTCGCAGCAATCGCCCCACGTGCGGCCGACCGCGCCGCCGATCACCCGGCCCCCGACATCACGCGCAAACGCGCAAAGCTGCCTGACGCCGGCGACCGGTGCCGCGAGCTTGTTCGCTTCGCCTAATCCCGTGTCGACGACACGCGCTGCATCCTCGGGCGCGTCGTCGTGGGTTTCGTACGCGATCGTCAACCGGCGGTCTTGGCGGCCGCGCGCCGCGGGCGGAACCGCTCCGCGCACGCGATGACTTGCTCGCGGGTCGGGAACTCGAGGCATACGCGCGGGTCCTGGCGCGACGGGTTGGTATCCGTGGCCATACGGGCCGGCGCCGGGGCCGGCGCGGGTTGCGCCGGTGCGGGCGCCTGGGCGGCGGCACCGTTGGCAACGGCCAGCAACACCAACAGCATGCTCGATCGCGTGGTCACGGCGGCTCCCGTTTGGTCATGGGCGGTTCGCCATTGTGTAGAAATCCCTCGCGTTCTGCCAGCGCACGCGATGAGCGGCAGCCCCCCGAACTCGCCCCGACGGCGGGCAGCGCGGAACCGTCACTGGCGCTCCACCCGCGGCACATCGCGCAGGTCCCCGGACCAACCCACCGCCGACTTGCACCAGATCTGCCTCTGCGGCGGCAAGCTCGCGCGCTCGTCGAGGCACCCGACGCGCAGCGAATAGAACGGCGGATCGCTCACTGCCGAGGCGTACACCGGCGCGGCGCACACCGGGCAGAACGCGTGGATGCGCTGGTTACCGCTGTCCGCGGTCTTGACGTAGGTCCGCGGCGTGCCTTGCAGCAGGCGGAACGTCTCGCGCGGGGCGGGTACCGACACGCGATAGGGAGAGCCCGACAGCCTCTGGCAATCGGTGCAATGACACGCCGATACGCGCGCGGGATCGATCTCGGCTTCGTAGCTGATGCCGCCGCAATGGCACCTTCCGTGGACTATCATCGAGCAGACTTCCGGTATGCGTGGTGAGGAACCGGCCGTGCTGCGCCTTTAGTCGCCGAACTCTTCGTTGATCGCCTGCACTCGGGGACGGTCCGCGAGGAACGCGTCGACGCAACTCGAATCGAAGTGTTTGCCGCGCTGGCTCTTGAGGAAGTCGAATCCTTCCTCGGGGTTCCACGCGTGCTTGTACGGCCGCTCGCTCACCAGCGCGTCGAACACGTCGGCGACCGCGACCACCCGCGCGACCAGCGGGATGTCCTCGCCGTGCAGGCCGTTGGGGTAGCCCGAGCCGTCGTACTTCTCGTGGTGGCCGAGCGCGATGATCGCGCCCATCGACAGGTACTTCGACGGGCTGCCCTTGAGGATGTCGTAGCCCATGCGCGGGTGCGACTTCATCACCTCGATCTCGTCGCGCGTCAGCGGTCCTTCCTTCAGGAGCACCGCGTCCGGGATGCCGATCTTGCCGATGTCGTGCATCGGCGCCGCGACTTCCAGCACGTGCACGGTCTCCGCGCCCAATCCCAGATGCGCGCCGATCAGCGCCGAGTACTTCGCCATCCGCATGAGATGGTTGCCGGTGGTCTTGTCGCGGAACTCGCCGGCCTTGGCGAGCTTGGCGAGCGTCTCGAGCTCGCGCTCGTGGATCTCCGACACCGACTTGTCGACCTGGTACTGCAGCACGCGCGCCTGGTCGGACAGCACGATCTTGTGCCGGCGCAGCTCGAGCAGGTTGGCGCAGCGCGCGCGTGTCTCGTGCTCGTCGAGCGGCTTGATCAGGAAATCGGTGGCGCCCGCTTCCAGCGCGTCGTAGCGGATCTTGCGGTCGTCGACGACGGTGATCACCACGATCGGCACGTCCACGCAATGCGGCAGCGCGCGTATCTGCTTCACGAGCTCGATGCCGTCGAACTCGGGCAGCTTGTAGTCCGTGAGGACGATGTCGACGCGGTTGTTGCGCGCGAACTCGAGCGCGCGCGACGGGGTGTCGAAGAGCTCGAGGTTGAGCTTGCCGTCGATCTGGCGGACGATCTCGGCGAGCAGCAGGCGGCTCGAGAAGAGGTCGTCGATGATGAGGACGGTATTGCGCTGGGCGCGCGCGAATGCGAGCTCGGAAACGACGCCGGATCCCGGCGTCGCCCGCAGCGCCGCGCTGAGCGGCGGTTTACCCCCTAGCTTCATCATGGCGGACGGACCTTGTTCGAGCGAGCGGCAATCTGAAAGGCTGGCAGGGGTCCCCTTACAATTTATTGATTTGCTTCAACAACGCGCGAACATCCGGGTCATTGTAGACAACAGGATGCGCCCGTCGCTAACAATACACGAGAATCGCCCGCCAAGCGTTTGACTTTTATACGATTTCGGGGAGCAAGTCAAAGCCCGTGCGACGAACCCCTCCTGGCGCGGATCGCAGCCTTTGACATGCGTTGTGTCGTGACGCGGAGCGGGTGAATGGTCGGGGCGAGAAGATTCGAACTTCCGACCCCCTGCACCCCATGCAGGTGCGCTACCAGGCTGCGCTACGCCCCGACCGAGCTTCGAATTATAGCCGCGTTCAGGGGCGAAGGAGCTGGCGGATCTCCTCGAGCTCGAGCCGGATTTCGGCGGGCTCCAGCGTGTTCTCCGGCGGCACCTCTACCACCGTCGTCGTGCTCGTCTGCGCACGCGCCGCGGCCCTCGGCTCCATCGCCTCGCTTTCGAGACGGTGCCGCGCGCCATTGATGGTGAACCCTTGCTCGTACAGAAGATCGCGGATGCGCCGGATCAGGAGGACTTCGTGATGCTGGTAGTAGCGCCGGTTGCCGCGCCGCTTCACCGGCTTCAACTGCGCGAACTCCTGCTCCCAATAACGAAGCACGTGCGGCTTGACCGCACACAGCTCGCTCACCTCGCCGATCGTGAAATACCGCTTGGCGGGGATCGGCGGGAGCTCCGCGTTAGCTCGGCTGGGTTCCGGCATGGTTCGCGGCTTCGACCATGGCCTTCAACTTCTGGCTTGCGTGGAAAGTCACTACTCGGCGCGCGGTGATTGGAATTTCTTCGCCGGTTTTTGGAGTGCGGCCGGGTCGCTGCGGCTTCTCGCGCAACTGGAAATTGCCGAAGCCGGAGAGCTTGACGGATTCGCCGGCCTCGAGCGCGATGCGGACCTCCTCGAAGAACCGTTCCACCATGTCCTTGGCTTCGCGCTTGTTGAGGCCGAGCTGCTCGAACAGCAGATCGGCGAGTTCGGCTTTGGTGAGCGTCATGAGTTGTCTTGTTTGCGGAGCGTGGCGCCGAACCGTTCGCGGGCGACCGCAAGCAGCAATTCTTCTGTCGCGGCGATGTCGGCGTCCGTCAAAGTACGGGAAGTATCCTGCATAAGCACCAGAATCGCAAGGCTTTTTCGACCATCCGTCAGCCGGTGGACATCGAACAGCGCGAGCGCCTTGACGTGTGCAGGCTTCGCCTGGTCGAGCACGTCCAGCAAGGTCTGCGCCGGCAGGCCGCCGTCGACGACCAGCGAGAGGTCGCGCCGGACAATGGGTAACCGGGAGACCGTCTCGCCCGCCGGTACGCTGCCGCGAGTCAGGACGTCGAGGTCGACCTCGAACGCCACGGGCGCGCGCGGCAGCTCGAACTCGCGCAAAAGGCGTGGGTGGATCTCTCCGATCCAGCCGGCGGGCGCGCCGTCGATGACGACCTCCGCCGAGCGCCCGGGGTGCAGCGCCGCGTGGGCCTGGCGCACGGTCGTCACGGGGCGCGGTGCGGCAAGGGCTGCGAGGTCGCCCTTGACGTCGAAGAAGTCGACCTCGCGCTTTTCCTCGCCCCATTGCTCCGGCAGGGCGAGTCCGTAGGCGAGGCCGCCGATCCGCAGGGGCTGGCGAAAGCCTGGCGCCTCGCGCTGGAAGGTGCGACCCAGCTCGAAGATCCGCGTGCGCGGGATCCTGCGGTTCACGTTGAGGCGCAGCGTCTCCAGGAGGCCCGGCAGCAGCGACGTGCGCATCACGTCCAGATGCTCGGCGATCGGATTGAGTACCCTGATCGGGTTCGCGGCCGGGTCGAGTGCCATCTCGTGCTTCGACGACACGAAGCTGAACGTTACGACCTCCTGCCACCCGAGGTCGACCAGCCGGCCCTTGATGGCGTTGCGCGAGCGCGTTGCCTCCGGATCGGGGAGCATGCGCCCGATGTGCGCGCGCGGCGTGTCGGGGATGTTGCCGAAGCCGTGGATGCGCGCGACTTCCTCGACCAGGTCTTCCTCGATGGCAAGGTCGAACCGGCGCGGAGGCGGTGTGACCACGAACGCGTCGCGCTCGCGGGTGAACGGCAAGCCCAAGCGGGTGAACACATCGGCGATCACGTCGTCGGCGATCGCCACGCCGAGCAGGCGCTCGATGCGCGACGGGCGCACGCGGACCGGATCGCGACGCGGCAGGTCATCCGGGGTCACCGCGTCGGTCAGCGGGCCGGCGCGGCCGCCGCAGATGTCGACGATGAGCTGCGTGGCGTGCTCCACCGCGCGCGCGCAGCCGCTGAAGTCGACGCCGCGCTCGAAGCGGTAGCCCGCGTCGCTCGTGAAGCCCAGGCGCCGCATCTTGCCCTGGATCACCGCGGGGCTCCAGAACGCGCCCTCGAGGTAGACGCGTGTCGTGTCATCGGCGATGCCCGAGTGCTCGCCGCCCATGATGCCCGCGAGTCCGAGCGGCTTCTTTTCGTCGGCGACGAGCAGCAGGTCCGCCGTGAGGTCGAGCACCTGGCCGTTGAGGAGCGTAAGCTTTTCGTCCTCGCGGGCGAAGCGCACGACAATTCCGCCGTCGAGGAGGCGGTCGTCGTACGCGTGCAGCGGTTGGCCGAGCTCGAGCATCACGTAGTTGGTGATGTCGACGACGGCGGAGATCGAGCGGATGCCGGAGCGCGCGAGGCGCTGCACCATCCAGTCCGGCGATGGCGCCCGTGGGTCGATGCCGTCGATCAGCCGCCCGGCGAAGCGCGGGCATGCCTTGGTTTCCATCACGCGCACCGGGCGCATGCCGTCGAACGTGACCGGAGTCGGGTCGACGTGTGGCAGTTGCAGCGGCGTGCGCGTGATGGCGGCCACGTCCTGCGCGATGCCGGTAAGCGAGAGGCAGTCGGCGCGGTTGGGCGTGATCTTGAGCGTGATCAACGTGTCGTCGAGGGCGAGCGCATCGCGGATCGACGTGCCGGGCTGGTGCGAAGCCGGCAGCGCGAGCAAGCCGCCTGCATCGTCGTCGATGCCGAGCTCCTTCGCCGAGCACAGCATGCCCTGCGACTCGACGCCGCGCATGGCGGCACGCTTGATGGCGAGGCCCGGAAGCGTGGCGCCTTCGAGTGCCACCGGCGCGCGCATGCCGGCGGCCGCGTTGGGCGCGCCGCACACGATGGTCAGCGGCGCCGCCGTGCCCACGTCGACGGTGCACACGCGCAGGCGGTCGGCGTTGGGATGCGGCTCGCATTGGTCGATGCGTCCCACGACCACGCCCTCGAAAGCAGGGGCAGCCGGCACGGCGGCTTCCACTTCGAGGCCCGCCATGGTTAGCCGATCGCAGAGCTCCGCACTCGACATCGCCGGATTGCACAGCGTGCGCAGCCAGTACTCCGAGAACTTCATGCGAACTGCCTCAGGAATCCGAGATCGTTTTCGTAGAACAACCGCAAGTCGTTGATCCCGTAGCGCAGCATGGCGAGCCGATCCGGTCCCATGCCGAATGCGAAGCCCTGGAACTCCTCCGGGTCGATGTTCACCGCGCGCAGCACGTTGGGATGCACCTGGCCCGAGCCGGCGATCTCCAGCCAGCCGCCGTCGCCGAAGGCCATGTCGATCTCCGCCGACGGCTCCGTGAACGGGAAGAACGACGGGCGGAAGCGGACCTCGAGGTCGTCGCGCTCGAAAAACCGGCGCAGGAACTGCACGATGGTGGCTTTGAGATCGGCGAATGTCACGTCGCGGTCGATCCACAGGCCCTCGACCTGGTGGAACATCGGCGAATGGGTGGCATCGCTGTCGACGCGGTACACGCGGCCCGGCGCGATGATCTTGATCGGCGGCGCGTGCGTTTCCATGTAGCGCACCTGGATCGGCGAGGTGTGCGTGCGCAGCACCATCCCGCCTTCCACGTAGAACGTGTCCTGCATGGAGCGCGCGGGGTGGTTCTCCGGCGTGTTGAGCGCCGTGAAGTTGTGGAAGTCGTCCTCGATCTCCGGGCCGTCGGCCACCGTGAAGCCCATCGAGCGGAACAAGGTCTCGACGCGCTCCTGCACGCGCGTCAGCGGATGGAGAGCGCCGATGCCGCGGGTGCGGCCCGGTAGCGACACGTCGAGCGCGTCGGCGGCGAGCTTCCGCGCGAGCTTCGCGTCCGCGATCGCCGAGCGGCGCGCGGTCAGCGCGTCCTCCAGCTCCTGTTTGGCGACGTTGATCGCCGCACCCGCGGCGGGGCGCTCGGCTGCCGGCAACTTGCCCAGTCCCTTCAAAAGCTCCGTCAGGGCGCCGGACTTGCCGAGATAGCGCGCCTTCGCATTCTCCAGCGCGGCAGGATCGGCGCAGGCGTCGAACTCGCGGCGGGCGCTGGCTACGAGAGTGGTGAGATCGTCCAAGTCGAGTATGGGGTCAGCGAGTATGGGGTCAGAGTCGAATCACGTATCGAGTATGGGGTCAGAGTCGAATCACGTATCGAGTATGGGGTCAGAGTCGAATCACGTATCGAGTATGGGGTCAGAGTCGAATTTCTGCTCCATTGTCGAGAACTCGTCGCATTCTGCTGCCGCGCCCGTACAAGGCGAAATTCGAACCTGACCCTGCCAAGAAAAAGGGAGGCGGGGTTCGCCTCCCTCGTCTTTCGGCGCGGAGCTCGCTTCAGGCCAGAGAGGCTTTGGCCTGCTCCGCGATCTTGCTAAACGCTACTTTGTCGTGCACGGCCAGGTCGGCCAGGACCTTGCGGTCGATGTCGATCGAGGCCTTGTTCAAGCCGTTGATGAACGCGCTGTACGTCATGCCGAGCTCGCGCACGGCCGCGTTGATGCGCGCGATCCACAGCGCGCGGAACTCGCGCTTCTTCTGGCGGCGGTCGCGGTACTGGTACTGCCCCGCCTTCATCACCGCTTCCTTGGCGATCCGGTAGACGTTGCCCCGGCGGCCGCGGTAGCCCTTGGCCTGCGCGAGCACTTTCTTGTGCCGCGCCTTGGCCGTTACCCCACGCTTGACTCTTGGCATGGCGGGCTCCTAGGCGAATGGCAACATGGCGCGCACCGAATCCATGTTGGTCTTGTGGATCTCGGCGGAGCCGCGACGCTGCCGCTTGGACTTGGTTGTCTTCTTGGTGAGAATGTGGCGATTGAACGCCTGCGAGCGCTTGATCGAGCCGCTCCCGCGCACGCGGAAGCGCTTTTTCGCGCCCGACTTGGTCTTCATCTTCGGCATGATTGCCTTCCTACCCTTCTAGTTTGCTGCCTTCCACGGTGCTCTCCGCTACTTTCGCGGGAGAGGCTTTGGCGGGCTTGCCCGCACCGGCTTCCGGCTTGGTTTCGGGATGCTTGGCCGCGACGGGTTTGGTCACGACCGTCTTCTTCGGGGCCAGCAGCATCACCATCTGCCGGCCTTCGAGCCTCGGGAACGATTCGACGACGCTATGCGGTTCGAGATCGGCCCGGATGCGTTCGAGAAGTCGCACCCCGAACTCCTGGTGCGCCATTTCGCGCCCGCGGAAGCGCAGCGTGATCTTGGCCTTGTCGCCTTCCGACAGGAACCGGATGAGGTTCCGTAGCTTGATCTGGTAATCGCCTTCGTCAGTGCCGGGCCGGAACTTCACTTCCTTGACCTGGATCTGCTTCAGCTTGAGCTTGGCCTCGTGCTGCTTCTTCGCTTCGCGGTACTTGAACTTGCCGTAATCCATGATCCGGCAAACCGGCGGCTTGGCCATGGGGGCGATCTCGACCAGATCGAGCTCCGCCGTTTCGGCTCTCGCCCGCGCATCCGCGAGGGAAACAATTCCGAGTTGCTCACCGTCTTCACCAACCAAGCGGATTTCGGGGGCGGTGATTTCCGCGTTGATCCGCTGTTGCTTGTCGAGGGCCAGTGTCTTTATCTCCAGTAATGACAAAAAACGGCCGGGCTCCCGAGGAAAGCGCGCCGGTTGATTCTAATGGAATCAACGCGTTAGCGACGCGCCGCGACCTCCTGCCGGAGGCGCTCGAGCAAGGCGTCCACGGGCATCGCCCCCAGATCCTCGCCGCCGCGGGTACGCACGGCCACCGTCTTAGCCTGCTGCTCCTTGTCGCCCACGATGAGCTGGTAAGGCAGCTTTTGCAAGCTATGTTCGCGAATTTTATAGGTTATTTTCTCGTTGCGCAAATCGGCCGCCACCCGCAAGCCGGCTTGCCGCAGGATTTGCAAAACCTCTTGCGCGTACGCCGCCGAGCGATCCGTGATGTTGAGCACCACCGCCTGGCGCGGCGCGAGCCACAACGGCAGGGCTCCCGCGTAATTCTCGATCAGGATGCCGATGAAGCGTTCGAGCGAGCCCACGATCGCGCGGTGCAGCATGACCGGCACCTTGCGCACGTCGTCGGCGTCGACATACTCGGCGCCGAGGCGCCCGGGCATCTGGAAGTCGACCTGCATCGTGCCGCACTGCCACGGCCGGCCGAGCGAGTCCGCGAGGTGATACTCGATCTTGGGGCCGT
>JADLEZ010000506.1 GCA_020845855.1 Burkholderiales bacterium | reverse complement strand
GTCATTTGCCTGCCTTGGCTTGGAACGATCGAGTGGAGTTGCGATCGACGGGAACCTGGATCTCCCCATACGGCGCCGCGCTGGCATAGTAGAAGGTTACGGCGCCGGTCGTCCAGTCTTTTCCGTGACTGTCGACGGAAGCGATCGTGTTCCAACGAGGCTTGCACCCGATCCCGCCCTACGGCCTTCGGTGCTCGCCTGTGGGCGACGGAGGCAGACGGCTACGCGCGTACGAAGGGCACCGCCGCGAAGCGCCCGCCCAGCGCATCGCGTGAGCTCACGTTCCACCACCTCTCGAGCACGGTGGCGTACACCGCGCGGAAGTCGAGCGCGAACGCCGGATTGCCGTCCGGCGACAGCCGCGCGAGGTCGGGTTGCGCCCCGTACAAGCCGCCGGCCACGCGGCCGCCGAGGGCGAAGTGCACGTTGGCGGTGCCGTGATCGGTGCCGCTGTTCTGGTTCTCCTTCGGACGGCGGCCGAATTCGGCGTAGGTGAGGATCAGCGTGTCATTCCATCTACCGAGCTCGACCAGCGCGGCCTCGAGCGCGACGAGGCCGTTGGCCACCTGGGCCAGGAGCTGCCCATGCGTGCCCGGCTGATTGGCGTGGGTGTCGAAGCCGGACAGCGTCACCCGTACGACGGCCACGCCGGACGGATTGGCGATGATCTGCGCCGCGGTGCGAATCGCGTTGCCGAACGCGCCGGTGGGGAACTCGGTGGCGAACGCGGTGCGGCCGGACAGGTGCGCCGCCGCCTGCACGATGTCAGCGCGATCGACCCGTCGGCGATCGCCACCGTGCAAGCCACGCTACGACGCCGACTCCTGCAGAGCTTCGTGCGCCGCGGTCGGCTGGAAGAGAACCACGCCCAGGCGATGGCGCAATGGGCCCACGACGGTGGCTTCTTAAGTGGACGGCTCGGTGCGCATCGCCGCCGCCGACCGCGCCGGGCGCGAACGCCTGCTGCGCTATTGCGCCCGCCCGGCGTTCGCCCTGGAACGGTTACGCGAACTCGACCCCCAAGCCCAACCCGCTCCGGCGTACCAGTTCGATCAACGCATCGCCTGGTAACCCATGACCCGCAACGCCGTGGGGGACCCCACTCGGGCCGCGGCGTCTACCGCCTGTCCCGCACCGCCCGCCGGCGCGGCTGAAGCGGTCGCCCGCGCTCCAATCGCAAGTTCGTCGCCACCTCCCGCCCCCGGCTCGCACCTTGACCCGCGGACCGGCCCCGCGATGCCCTCCGAACCGGCGTTGGATTTCCTTTCGGTTGAGCAGACGATCTCGGCCGCGGTCGCGACGCGGGCGCTAGCGCGTGCCCTGGCGCTGGAGCCCGGCGCGCCGGTCCTCGAGGTCGAGCGCATGGTGTTCGCGGCGGACGGACAGCCGGTCGAGAAGAGCCGCGTGTACTACCCGGCAGACCGGCACGAATACCGCATCACGCTGTGCCGCGGGAAGGGCGCGCAGCGGTAGCGGACTGTAACGATTGAAGCGGGAGTCATCCGTTTCGTTGTGCTTGACGATGCGCTCCTTGATATCGGAGTATGGGCGCGAGATGCCGAACCAATCCATTTCGTCTCGTCGCAAGCCGATGCCAACCGAGGGAGGCGGCGAAGTCATTGCACGCGTTCGCCCGGCCTCGCGAGCAATACCCTGACACGGCGAATGTCAGGCGGCCCCACCTCGACACCCGCCCGTTGGCGCCTCGATGGCCAACTCGCCCTCGTCACCGGCGGCGGCGGCGGCATCGGGAGCTCCATTTGCGCGACGCTGGCGGCTGCCGGGGCGACTGTCGTGGTGGCGGATCAGTCCCTGGAATCCGCAACGCGGGTCTGTGCCGCGATTGCAGCGCAAGGATTCGATGCGCAAGCAATTGTCCTGGACGTTACCGACGAGTCGTCAGTGAGCGGGGCGTTCACGTCGCTGCGTCAGTTGACCGGCCCAGTGCGCGTGCTGGTCAATTGCGCCGGCATCACCCTGCGCGCGCCAGCACTCGAGCACGCGCTCGATGCCTGGAACAGGGTTTTTGCAACCAATGTCACGGGCACGTTTCTCTGCGCTCGGGCGGCGGCACGGCAAATGATGGAAGCTGGCGGCGGTGCCATTATCAACATCGCCTCGATCAGGGGAGTGTCTGGCGGCGGCCTCTATCCGAACATTTCCTATCAAACAAGCAAAGGCGCGGTCATCAACATGACACGGGCGCTGGCTCTCGAGTGGGCATCGAACGACATTCGAGTCAACGCCATTGCGCCGACCTATGTCCACACCGAATTCATTCGAGCCATCACCGACGATCCAGCCCTCCTGGAACGCATACGTGCCATGACCCCGTTGCGGCGTCTCGCCGAGCCGCAGGAAATTGCGGATGCTGCTCTCTATCTCGCCACAGGCGCTTCGGCGATGGTTACCGGCCACGTTCTGGCTGTTGACGGCGGTTTCCTTGCTCAATGAGTACCTTACGCTGGGCGATTCCGGCCGTGCAACGCGATTGTGCCCATAGTGTGAACCGCGCCCTATCAGTTCGTCGAAAAGCGGTGGGTCGGGCTGCGCCGCCAGCTCTCGATCGCCGCCTCGCATTTCGCCTTGCCGGTGGGGCGCGTCAGCCGGTGATCGACCACCAGCCGCTGCGGTTATCCATCACCGCATGGCCCATCTAAGACGGCCGACGGCGGCGGTGTCCTTTCCGGGTTGTTGACTCGCGGGTTACGTTCCACCTTCGGACGCATCGCGTGCAGCTCGAATGCGTAGCGAGCCGCCGAGGGTATCTGCTGCGCGGCTTTCGAGCCGTTGCAGCCCGCGCCCTCAACCGTTATCGACACGCTGGCCGCTGCGCATCGATTCTCGTGCGGCAGGGCCAGCCGCCGCGCCATGGCTCACCCGAAAGTCGTATGGGTATGTCCCGACGTGGTGGGGTGGGTAACCTCCGAGTTATCTTAGGCCGTGGAGGAGTACCCATGGCTCGAAGTGACGAGTTGGCCCGTGCCCTCGCGATGATCGAGGATGCGCGCAAGAGCCCGCGACGCCGACCGGCGTTGCAAAACGACCGAACGCTGCAGACGCTTGTGCCCGATCTCGTGGCGGCCCGCACTGCCGCAGGCATGACGCAGGAGCAGGTTGCGCTGCGCATGTGGACCAGGAGGACCGCCGAATCGCGACTGGACAGCGGACGCTACGCACGGCCGACGCTCGACATCATCCAGAAGTACGCGAAGCGTTGCGTGCAAACGCCAAAGGATACACAGGTAGGGCTCAATAACACCTTCCGAAATCCAGGCGCGCTCGCCTAACTAAGCTAAGCTAGAGTACTTGGGTCATGGGTTTTGCTGCAAATGAGTCAAGTTTTCATGCGGCGAGCTTGAGGTCTTCGCAGCGCTGGTCGATGGCACGGTAAAGCTGATCGAAGGCGGTGCGTAGCGCGGTGC
>JADLEZ010000505.1 GCA_020845855.1 Burkholderiales bacterium | reverse complement strand
TTCGCCCAATGGAGCCGGTCTCCCGTCCCCGTTTGCTCGACCAAGTGCGCGACCACATCCGTCGCAAGCACTACAGCATTCGCACCGAGCAAGCCTACGTCGACTGGATCAGGCGATTCATCCTGTTCCATGGCAAGGAGCATCCCGCCGGGCTCGGCGCGCCTCACGTGGAAGCGTTCCTGACGCATCTCGCCGTCGATCGCGACGTCGCCGCCGCCACACGGAACCAAGCCCAGTCGGCGCTGTTGTTCCTCTATCGCGATGTGCTGGCCGTCGAGTTGCCTTGGCTCGACCACGTCGTTCGCGCGAAGCGTCCACGCAAGCTGCCCGTGGTGTTGACTTCGGACGAAGTGGCGCGGGTGCTCGAACGGCTGTCCGGGTCGCACGAGCTCGTCGGCCGTCTGTTGTATGGCGCCGGCTTGCGTATCCTCGAAGCCCTGCGGCTGCGGGTTCACGACATCGACTTCGCACAGCGGCAGATCGTGGTGCGCGACGGCAAGGGACAAAAGGATCGGATCACCATGCTGCCCCAGGTGACGATCCGGCCGCTCCATGCGCATCTGAAGCGCGTCGCGCAACTTCACCAGCAGGACCTCGCCGACGGCTTCGGTTCCGTGTGGCTGCCGTTCGCACTCGCCCGCAAGTACCCGGCTGCGCCGCGCGAGTGGGGATGGCAATACATTTTTCCCTCGGCCTACCGCACGCGCGATCCACGGGGAGGCGCAACCCGCCGCCACCATATTCAGGACCAGGCGTTTCAGCGCGCCATGCGGCAGGCAGTGCGCGACGCGGGAGTCCACAAGGCCGCAACGCCCCACACGCTGCGGCACAGCTTCGCGACGCACTTGCTCGAGTCGGGCTATGACATCCGCACCGTGCAGGAGCTGCTCGGCCACTCCAACGTGACGACCACGATGGTGTACACGCACGTCCTCAATCGCGGACCCCGCGCCGTCGTGAGCCCCCTCGATCGACTCTGACCGGCGCTGCGCGGGGAGAACTCAGGTCAGCCGGGGGCGCAGCGAGACGTTGGGATCGGCCCAACGATCGTTGGGAATGAGCGGATACCAGCCGGGCCGCCCCGGGTCGCGATCGTAGGGGTAGCCGCCCAGCTCGCGGAAGAGCTCGTGGTACTGGAGAAGCTTCGCGCGGTCGAGCGTGACGCCGAGGCCCGGGGCGTCCGGCACGCGGATCGCGCCGCCCTCGTAGGGCAGCGGCCCGCCTACGATCACGTCGTCGACGAGATGGTGATAGTGCGCGTCCGCGGCGTAGCCCAGATTGGGCACGACCGCGCCCATGTGCAGCATCGTCGCGAGCTGGATGCCGAGCTCGCCCGAGCTGTGCACCGCCACGCCGAGCCCGAACGTCTCGCACACGCCCGCCGCCTTGATGCACGGGCGGATGCCGCCCCAGAACGTGGTGTCGAGCAGGATCACGTCGACCGCGCCGTTGCGCACGTTCTCGGCGAGCTGCTCGAAGTCGATCACCACCGAGTTGGTCGCCGTCGGCAGCGGCACGAACTCCTTGAGGCGCTTCATCTGCTGCATGCCCCAGACCGGATCCTCGAAGTAATCGTTGCGGATGTCGGCGATGCCCTTGCCGAAGGCGATCGCGTCGGCGAGCGACAGCGCGCAGTTGGGGTCGTAGCGGAAGCGCTCGCCCGGCAGCGACGTAGCGAGCGCGCGATAGCAGGCGAGCTCGTACATGGGCGGGTACACGCCGCCTTTGAGCTTGTGCGACGTGAAGCCGTGCTTCGCTTTCAATGCCGCCGCGTGCGCGACGAGCTGCTCGGGTGTGCGCACCTCGCCCTCGCCGGCCTCGGGATTGGCGTAACGGAAGAAGAGGTAGCTCGCGAAGTCCACCACATCGCGCAGCTTGCCGCCGAGGAGCGCGTGCACCGGCACGCCGAGCTTCTGTCCCATGATATCGAGACAGGCGAACTCGAGCGCGGCGTGGAGTTGCGTGCGATTGTTATACAGGCTCGCGGTCGGGTTGCAGATCGCGAAGCGCATGGCCTCCAGTGCGAAGACGTCGTGGCCCTTGAGGTACGACAGGAGGCCCGCGAACGCGCGCGTGGCGTCTTCGCCGCCGCCGCCCATCTCGCCCAGCCCCACGTAGCCGTCGGCGGTCTCGACCTCGACGATCGTGCGCACGAAGCGGCCCCAGTGCGCACCGTTGCTGTGCAGGAGCGGCGCCTCGAGCGGTACCGTCACGGGGGTTGCCCGGATGTTGGCGATGGTGGTGGGCACGGTCAGGGTTGCGGATGGTGGAAGAACGCGGGGTTGGCGCGCGCGATGGTCGCGATGGATTCGAACACGGCGTTGAGATGGGTCGACATCGCGCTGGCCGCACCCGTGGCGTCGCCCGCCACCACGCGCTCGACGATGGCCTCGTGCTGGCGATAGATCGCCTCGTGCCAGGCCGGATCCTCGAGCGACAGGAAGCGCACCCGGTCGAACTGCGCCTTCACGTTCTCCACGGCGCGCCAGACCCCGGGCCGGCCCGCGATCTCGCACAGGCGGCGGTGCAGTTCGTCGTCGAGCCGCACGAGCGCGGCATGATCGCCGCGGGCTGTGCCACGGGCTTGGCGGTCGAGCAGGTTTTTCAGGTCGCGGGCGTCCGTGGGGCGCACCCGGCGAGCGGCGAGGGCGACCGTGCGGCACTCGATCGCCTCCCGGACGAACTGGCCGTCGGCCACCGCTTCCACGTCGATCGGCGCCACTGCCGTACCCACCTGTGGGCGCACCGTAAGCAAGCCCTCACTCTCAAGTCCAACGATCGCCTCCCGCACGGGTGTCCGGCTAACCCCCAACCGGAGCGCGATCTCGCTCTCGGACAGCGTCTGCCCCGGGCGCATCCGGCCGGACAGGATCTCGCCGCGCAGCCAGGAGTAGGCGGTTCCGGAGGCGCCCCGACGGCGCGGCGGCGCGGCGGGAGGAGTGATTCGAGGCGTAGACATGGGGCTCGCTTCTTGTATGCTAGCATACAAGCACCGGCGCCCCTTGGTGCCGAAGATCCAACGATCCCGAGGAGGAAGGCATGTTCGAACTGCATCGCAACAAGTCCGGCCGCCGGCGCGCGCTCGGCGTGCTCGCCGCGGCCCTGGCCGCGGTCGGTCTTTCCACCGGCGCGTCCGCGCAGTCGCCGGTCACCATCAACGTCGTCGACGTCGCGGGCAATCTCGCGCTCACACAGGACGCGTTCGAGCTGTACGCGAAGAAGAACCCCAACAAGGTCGCGAAGTTCGTGTTCACCAAGGCGCCGTCGCCCGAGTTGCCCGGCAAGTTGAAAGCGATGCAGGGCGCGGGCCGCAGCGACATCGACATCGTGCTGACCGGCACCGACTTTCTCGCGGCGGGGATCGAGCAGGGCCTGCTCGTGAAGATCCTGCCCGATCACGCGTCGAAGTTCCCGAATCTCACCGCGAACTATCAGCCGGCCGCGGCGGAGATGCAGAAGCTCGCGCAGAACCAGGGCATCGAGGTGACGTTCATGCCCGCCGGGCCGCTCCTGGAGTACAACCCGGCCAAGGTGAAGCAGCCGCCGCAGACGCCGCAGGAGCTTCTCGCGTGGTGCAAGGCGAATCCCAACAAGTTCATCTACGCGCGCCCGGCGAATTCGGGTCCGGGCCGCACCTTCATCATGGGGCTGCCGTACATCTTGGGTGACAAGAACCCGAAGGACCCGGTCAATGGCTGGGACAAGACCTGGGCGTATCTGAAGGAGCTCAATTCCTGCATCGAGTACTACCCCACCGGAACGGGCGCCGTGATGAAGGAGCTCGGCGAGGGAACGCGCGACATCACCGTCACCATGACCGGCTGGGACATCAACCCGCGCGTGCTCGGCATCGTGCCCAAGGACTTCAAGGTCACGCCGTTCAAGGGCATGACGTGGGTCAACGACGCGCATTACATGGTGATCCCGAAGGGCGTGCCCGCGGACAAGATAGCCGTGGTCCTCGACGTGATGGCGTTCATGCTGACGCCTGAGGCGCAGGCCTACACCTACGACAAGGGCTACTTCTACCCGGGACCGGCGGTCAAGAACGTGCCGCTGTCGATGGCGCCGAAGGAAAGCCAGGAAGCGCTCAAGGAGTACGGACGGCCGGAGTACGAGGGGTGGCTGAAGCAGTTCCCGCACACGCAGTCGCTGGAAGCCAAGGCGCAGGTCGACGCGTTCCGCATCTGGGACCAGCAGGTCGGCGCACAGAAGACCAAGAAGTAGCGTTGCAGCAGTGAACGCGTGAATGGGTGAATAGGTGAATGGCATGCCGCCGCCGGTGACATGTCGCTTCACCGATTCACCCGTTCACTTGTTCACGCATTTTTTCCCATGAAGCACGACTTCACCGAGCTGCGGCTCGACCGCGTCACGCGCCGCTTCGCGGGCGCCGGCGGCAAGGCGTTCAACGCGCTCGACGAGATGACGCTCACCGTCAGGCGCGGCGAGTTCATCGCGCTGCTCGGGCCCTCCGGCTGCGGCAAGTCGACCGCGCTCAACTGCATCGCGGGCCTGCTCGACCTGTCCGGCGGCGGCATCTGGCTCGACGAGCTGCGCATCGACACCCTGCCGCCCGAACGGCGCGGCTTCGGCATGGTGTTCCAGAATTACGCGCTGTTCCCGCACATGAGTGTCGAGCGCAACATCGGCTTCGGCCTTCGGATGCGCGGCGTGGCGGCCTCCGAGATCGCGCCGCGGGTCGAGCGCGCGCTTTCGATGGTGCAGCTCGCGGGCCAGGCGCACAAGCTGCCGGGGCAGCTCTCCGGCGGCCAGCAGCAGCGGGTCGCCATCGCCCGCGCGATCGTGATCGAGCCTCCGCTCATCCTCATGGACGAGCCGCTGTCGAACCTCGACGCGAAGCTGCGCATCGAGACGCGGGCCGAGATCCGCCGCATCCACCGCGAGCTCGACCGCGCGACGATCTACGTGACGCACGACCAGGACGAGGCGCTGTCGCTCGCCGACCGCATCGTGGTCATGAAGGACGGCGCCGTGCAGCAGATCGCGCCGCCGCCGGACGTCTACTCGCAGCCGGCGAACCTGCACGTCGCGCGATTCATGGGCTATCGCAACGTGCTCGCGCTCGACGTCGTGCGGCAGGAGGGCGATCGCGTCGAGGTCGCCGGTCCCGACATCGCGCTCACCGGCGTGCGCAAGCAGCCGCTGTCCGGCACCCGCGCGGCGGTCGCGATCCGGCCGGAGGAGATCGACATAACGGATGCGGGCGGCGCCAACACGATCGCGGGTCGCGTCGACAACGTCGAGTACTGCGGCCGCGATGCGCTGCTGGATGTGATCACGCCGTCGGGAACACTGCTGCACGTGCGCGGCCCGGTGCACATCCGCCGCGGCGACAACGTGCACGTGCGCGTGCCAGTCGAGCGCGTGCTGGTGTATCCGGAGTAACAAGGAGCCCGCCGAGTGGCCAGCACCACGTTGACGCAGCGGCGCTTCGACCGGGTGCTGCTGCTGGTGATCCCGGCGGCGGCGTTCATGCTGCTCCTGTTCGTCTACCCGTTCCTGTACGGACTCGTGCTGTCGTTCGAGCCCAAGGAGGGCGGCTGGCTCGCGAACTACCAACACTTCTTCACCACCGACAACCTCTATCCGACGGTCTGGATCACGCTCAAGCTGGCAATCCCGGCCACGCTCATCAACGTCGGCCTCGCGCTGCCGATCGCATACCGGATGCGCGTGAAGTCCGGCTACCAGCGCATCGTGACCACGATCCTCGTCGTGCCCATCACGCTCGGCACCGTGCTGATCGCGGAAGGCATGCTGCTGTACTTCGGGCCCAAGGGGTGGCTGTCGCAATTCCTGCAGCTCGTGCATCTGTACGACGGGCCGATCCGCCTCACCCATAACTACTGGGGCGTGCTCATCTCGCTCGTGATCTCGGGCTTCCCGTTCGCGTTCCTGCTGATCCTGTCGTACGTCACCGGCATCGACCCTGTGCTCGCGCGTGCCGCGGCCACCCTTGGCGCCGACCCGCGCGCGCAGTTCCGCCACATCTACCTGCCGCTGCTGGCGCCAGGGCTCGCGATGTGCTTCTGCCTCGCGTTCGTGCAGGCGTTCTCGGTGTTCCCGTCCGCGGTGCTGCTGGGCTCGCCGGCGGGGCCGACGCGGGTGATCTCGATCGCGGCGTACGAGGCCGCGTTCGAGTTGTACGACTATTCGCTCGCCTCGGCGATCGCGATGATCATGGGCTTCGTGCAACTGATCATCGTCGCCGCCGTGCTGGGATCGCGCAGCGTGTTCTACCGGGGTCCGGTCACCGGAGGCAAGGGATGAGCGGAAAGGGCGATTGGGCCAAGAACGTCTGGGGCGGCTTCCTGATCGGCCTGATGACGCTGTTCGTCGTCAACATCGGGCTCATGATCGCCGCGGTGGCCACGAGCTCCTTCGCGCGCCGCTGGCTCGGCACCTGGCTGCCCGACGGGTGGACGCTGAGCTGGTACACCTCGGCGTGGAAGGAGTTCCAGCTCGGCCACATACTGTGGGTCACGGTGGAAGTCGTGTTCGCGGTCGTGTTCCTGGCGCTCTTGATCGGCGTGCCCGCCGCGTACACGCTCGCGCGCCGCGACTTCTGGGGCAAGCGCGCACTCATGCTCCTGTTCCTGCTGCCGCTGATGGTGCCGCCCATCACCTACGGCATCCCGCTCGCGACGGTCCTGTACCAGGCGCATCTCGCCGGCACGATCTGGGGCGTGATCCTCGCCAACTTGATCCCCGCCGCACCGTTCGTGATCCTGGTGATGACGCCGTTCGTCGAGCAGATCGACGTCAACCTGGAAAGCGCCGCGCGCGTGTTCGGGGCCAGCACCGCGCGCATGTTCTGGCACGTGCTGACGCCGCTGCTCGCACCCGGGATCCTCGCCGCGTCGCTGCTCGTGCTGGTGCGCACCATCGCGCTGTTCGAGTTGACCTTCCTCACCGCCGGCCCCGATTCGCAGACGCTCGTGGTGGCGCTGTACTACGCCGTGTTCGCGGCGGGCGTGCGCGCGCCGCAGTCGGTGGACGCGATGGCCATGATCTACATGGCGGTGACGCTGGTGTGGCTCCTGATCGCGCTGCGCTTCGTGAATCCGACGCAGCTCGTGAGCCGGGTGAAGGAGCATCCGCAGCCTGCTTAAGCGCGCAAATTGGTAATGCCACTTGACCAGTATCTGCGCGGCGGGTTAGGCTCGACAACCTTCGACATGCGCCTCTTCCGGCATGCCCTTCCAGAGCATCGAACCCCGCCGCCTGTACCGCCAGATCGCCGACCAGATCCGCACGCTCATCAGGAGCGGCGAGTTTCCCTCGGGGTCGCGGCTGCCACCCGAGCGCGATCTCGCGAAGCAACTCGGCGTGTCGCGGCCGTCGGTGCGCGAGGCGCTGATCGCACTCGAGGTGGAGGGCCTGGTCGACGTGCGAATAGGGTCCGGCATCTACGTGCAGGCGCCGGTCGAGGGCGCCCCTCCCGCCAGCAAGGCGCACGAGGCGCAGGCCGGCCCGTTCGAGCTCCTGCGTGCGCGCTACGTCATCGAGGCGGAATGCGCGGCGCTCGCGGCAAAGTCTGCGCGCAAGGCGCAACTGGAGGCGATCGCCGGCGCGCTCGCGCAGATGCAGCAGGAGATGGATCATAACGAGTACCCCCCGCTCACCGGGGACCAGCTCTTCCACCTGCGCATCGCGGAGGCCACCGGCAACGGCGCCCTGGTCGCGGTGGTGAAGATGCTGTGGGAAGAGCGCACCGGCCAGCTCTACCAGCGGCTCGAGGAGCACTACGATTCGCCGGCGTTGTGGGACGCGGCGATGGCGGAGCACAAGGCGGTGCTGAAGGCGATCGCGGCGAAGGATTCCGGCGCTGCGCGCACCGCGATGCAGCGCCATCTGAACATGGCGTACAAGCGCTTCTCCACGGGATGGGACAATCTGCAGTAGAAGGAGGATGACATGCTGGCCTGCCGCATTCACGCCAAGGAAGACCTGCGCATCGAGCCGGTGGCAACCCCCGAGGCGGGGCCGGGCGAAGTGCTGCTGCGGCTCGGCGCCGCCGGCATCTGCGGGTCCGACCTGCACTATTACTTCGAGGGCCGCAACGGCAACTTCGTCGTGCGCGAGCCGCTCATCCCCGGGCACGAGGCATCCGCCGTGGTGGCCGCGGTCGGCGAGGGTGTCACCCGCGTCAAGGTCGGCGACAAGGTCGCGGTGTCGCCGTCGCATGCGTGCGGCCGCTGCGAGTATTGCCGGGAGGGCCGCGAGCAGCTTTGCAACCACATGCGCTTCCTGGGCAGCGCGAGCCGCTTTCCGCACGTGCAGGGCATGTTCCAGGAATACTTCGTGATGGGCGAACGGCAGTGCTACCCGGTCGCGGGCGACGTGTCGCTGGGCGAGCTCGCGTTCGCTGAGCCGCTCGCGGTGGGACTGCACGGGGTCAACCGCGGCGGCGATCTGCTCGGCAAGTCGGTGCTCATCACCGGCGCCGGGACCATCGGCTGCGTGACCGTGATGGCGGCGCGTCTCGCCGGCGCGCGCAAGGTCACGGTGACCGACGTGCTCGACCGTCCGCTGGCGCAGGCGAAGACCGTCGGCGCCGACGCGACGCTGCGCGCGGACCGCGACGGCGAGGCGCTCAAGGATCCGCAGTTCGACGTCGCGTACGAGGTGTCGGGCAACTTCAACGCGCTCAAGACCTGCGTTGCCGCCACCAGGCGCGGCGGCGTGGTCGTGCAGGTCGGCACGCTGCCGCACGAGCCGCTGCCCTTCGTGGTCAACGAGCTGATGGCGAAGGAGCTCGACCTGCGCGGCGCGTTCCGCTGGGGCATCGAGTTCGACTGGGCGGTCGATTACCTGGCCTCGCGCCGGGTCGACGTGCGGCCGCTCCTGTCCGGGCAGTATCCGTTGCAGGACGCGGCCGCGGCGTTTGCCGCGGCGGCGGACAAGAACAAGAGCACGAAGGTCCAGGTGATCGCGGCCGGGGACGGGACGCGCCACTGACGGTCTCATTCTTTCACAGGCATCACAACCCACGGGAGGCATCATGCGGTTGCTATCGAAGCTGGCCTTGACGGCCATTGCGGTAAGCGCGCTGGTGGCGGGCACGCCGGCGCTTGCGCAACAGAAATTGAAATGGGCGCACGTGTACGAGACGAGCGAGCCGTACCACACCGAGTCCGTGTGGGCCGCGGCCGAGATCAAGAAGCGCACCAACGGCAAGTTCGACATCGAGGTGTTCCCGGCGTCGTCGCTCGGCAAGGAGACCGACATCAACCAGGGCATGTCGCTCGGCACCGTGGACATGATCATCAGCGGCCCGTCGTTCGCGGCGCGCAGTTATCCGCGCCTGGGCATCGCTTACTATCCGTTCATCTTCCGCGATGCCGACCACCTGCTCGCCTACTCCAAGAGCCCGGTGTTCGCCGAGATGGTCGAGGAGTTCCGCAAGAAGACCGGTATCCAGATCCTGGCCTACACCTACTACGGCGCGCGCCAGACGACTGCCCAGAAGCCCTTCACCAACTGTGCCGGAATGAAGGGCCTCAAGATCCGCGTGCCCGACGTGCCTTCGTACATGGCCACCCCGAAAGCCTGCGGCGCCAATCCGACGCCGATCCCCTTCGCCGAGGTCTACCTCGCGCTCCAGACCGGGACGGTCGACGCGCAGGAGAACCCGCTGACGACGATCGAGGCGAAGAAGTTCTACGAGGTGCAGAAGGCGATCATGATGACCGGCCACATCGTCGACGGCCTCACCACGCAGGTCGCGCCGCACGTGTGGAACAAGCTCACGCCGGACGAGAAGAAGATCTTCACCGAGGTCACGCGCGAAGCCGCGGCGCGGGCGACCGCCCAGATCAAGAAGCGCGAAGCCGAGCTCGCCGCCGAGTTCAAGAAGAAAGGCTTGCAGGTCGTCGAAGTCGATCGCAAGAGCTTCGTCGACGCGGTGCTGAAGAACAGCACGCCGGAATCGATGGGATTCTCCAAGGCGGACTACGACAAGATCGTCGCGATCAAATAGCGACGTTCCCCTCACCGCAACCCTCTCCCCGCGAGCGGGGAGAGGGTGCCCGACAGGGCGGGTGAG
>JADLEZ010000504.1 GCA_020845855.1 Burkholderiales bacterium | reverse complement strand
GTCGGACGGAATTCCGCGCTCGAAGCAGAAAGGCGTGCGCGGCTCGTGCACGCCCATCAGCAAGCGATGGCCCTCCTGGCGGAAATACAGCGGAACGTCGAAGTCGCGCAGAATGGGAAGCTCCGCTGCGAGACCTTGCAGTTCCGGCAGCTCCTGGGTAATGAGGTATTGCCGCTCCGCCGGTACGATGGGGATGTTGATCCCCAGGTCCCGCAGGATGTCGGGAGTCCAGAAGCCCGCGGCGACAATGACGTGGTTCGCGTGTATGTCCCCATTGGGCGTCTCCACGCGCCAATGCCCGCCTACTTGCGCGAGCCCGGTGACCGGAGTCTGGCGATGGACTTGCACGCCCTGGCGGCGGGCAAGCCGGACATATGCATGCGTGACCATGCTCGGATCGACTCGGCCTTCGCGCGCGGACCAGTTGGCGCCCAGCAAGCCCTCGGTATTGATCAGCGGAAAGCGGCGCTTGATTTCCTCGAGTCCGATCATCTCGCTGGGATGACCCAGGGCGGACATCTTCTCGGTCAGGCGCTGCAGCCGCTCAAGCCGGTTCGGGTTCGAGGCAATGCGAATGCTGCCCTCCTGGTGCAGTCCGATGTCCTCGCCCGTCTGTGCTTGGAACTCCGTGTAGATCTGCAGGCTCAGCGCGTTGATCCGGGCGATTGCCGGATCGTCGTCCAACAGAAGCAGGTGACCCGCAGAGTGCCAGGTTGTCCCGGCTGTTAATTCGTTCTTCTCGAGCAGGACCACGTCCGAGAGCCCGAGTCGCGAGAGCTCGAAGGCTACCCCACACCCAAGAATGCCACCTCCGACAACGACGATCTCTGCCTGGGACTTCATGAGGGAATCGCGCTGCGCACCGCGACCTCGAGGCGATCGACGATCTCTTCGATTTCGGTGGAGCGAACGATGTAGGGTGGCGCGAGCAGGATGTGGTCACCCATGTAGCCGTCGACGGTCCCGCCCATCCCGTAGATCATGAGGCCGTGATCGAGCGCGGCATCGCTGACCCGGCGAAACACCTTCTGGTCGGGGGCGAACGGCGTCTTGTCCAAACGATCGCTGACAAATTCGATCGCGAGCAACAATCCGCGACCGCGAATATCGCCGACGTTCGGGTGCTCTCCTAGGCGCTCGTCCAGCAGCCGCCGCAACTGCCCGCCGCGCGCCTGTACGTTCCCCAGCAGGTCCTCCTTCCGTAGTGTCTCCTGCACGGCGAGCGCGGCGGCGCAACAGAGCGGGTGCGCCATGTACGTGAATCCGTGGAAGTAGGTCTTGGAGCCTGCCGCGATCGCGTCGTGGATCGCCTTGTGCACGAATACCGCCCCGATCGGCACTACGCCGCTGCCAAGGCCCTTCGCGACGGTCATCAGGTCGGGCGCGACCCCTTCCTGGGCGCACGCGTGCAGCGTCCCGGTACGGCCCATCCCGCACATCACCTCGTCGAGAATCAGCAAGCAGCCGTAGCGGTCGCAAATCTCACGGATGCGCCGGAAGTAACCCTTGACCGGCGGCGTGGCACCGGAGGTCGCTCCCACGACCGTTTCCGCGATGAACGCGAGGACCGTGTCCGGGCCAAGCTCCAGGATCTTCTGCTCCAGCGCATTGGCGACGCGCAGTCCGTAGTCCTCCGACGTCTCGCCGCTGCGACGGAAGCGGTACTCGAAGCACGGCTCGGTGAAGTGTGCGCCAAACAGCAGCGGCCCGTACAGCCTGCGCCGTGGAACGTTGCCACTCACGGCGAGCGCTCCCAGCGTATTCCCGTGGTAACTCTGCCTCCGGGAGATCACGTTGATGCGGCGAGAATCGCCGCGCTCGACCGCTGCCTGTCGCGCGAGCTTGAGTGCGGTCTCCGCAGCTTCGGAGCCGCCGCTGACGAGCGTGACATGCGACACCCCAATCGGCGCGTGCCGGACGAGATCGTCGGCGAGATCCTCCGCCGCTGTCGAGGAGAAGAACGACGAGTGGACATAGTCGACGCGGCCCAGTTGCGCTCGCATCGCAGCTATCACCGCGGGATGGTTATGACCGAGGCTCGATACCGCTGCGCCCCCGCATGCATCGAGGTAGCGCTTGCCGCCGGAATCTCGGATATAGATGCCGTGGCCGCCGACCGCAACCGGATAGGCACGATCGAGCTGACGCCGCAGGATGGCAGAAGTCATGGCGCGCCCATCAGGGTCCAGCTCTGCTCGCGCATGAACAGCGGCAGGTAGTGCGGCCCGAAGGCATTCTTGCCCGTGGTCCCCGACGCCTTCCAGCCGCCGAAGCTCTGCACCCCGGGCCACGCGCCCGTGGTGGCGCCGCTGCGGCGATTGGCGTACAGAACGCCCGCCTCGGCGCGCTGCAGGAAGAGATCCAGGTCCCGCGGGTCGCTGCCGTAGAAGCCAGCCGTCAGCCCATATCGCACGGAGCTGCCGCGGGCGAGCGCTTCGTCCAGGGAATCATAGCGCTGCAGGGCCACGTATGGCAGGAACAGCTCGTCACGAACTTGCGCATGATCCGCGGCGAGGCCGCCGACGATCAGGGGCTCGACGTAGACACCGCGGGCGAGATCGCCGCGCTGGAGGCGCTCCCCGCCGTGGAGGATCTGTCCGGCCTTGCGCGCGGCCTGGACCACGTCGCGGTAGCGATCTCCGGCGGCGCCATCGATAAGGGGGCCGATGAACGTGGCGGCCGCCTCGGGGCTGCCGACCTTGAGCGCCGCCGTCTTCGCCACCAGCGCCTGCACGAATTCGTCGTGGATCGCGCTGTCGACATACGCCACTTCGCAGGAGCTGCACTTCTGTCCCTGCAGCCCGAAAGCCGAACGGGCCAGTCCTTCGGCCGCGAGGTCGAGATCCGCGGTACGCGTCACGTACGTCGGGTTCTTGCCGCCCATTTCCGCGATGACGGGTCGCACGCTCGGGCCCGACGACAACGCGGCAAGGATCGCCCGGCCGCCGGCATTGGAACCGGTGAACACCACCCCGTCGACGCCGGCTGCGACCAGCGCTTCGCCGACCGCATCGCCGCCGCAGACGAGGTTCACGACACCGGGGGGAATGCCCGCGTCGCGAAAGCAATCGAGGAGGATCGATGCCGTCAGGCTCGCACCGGCGCTCGGCTTGTAGACGCAAGTATTGCCGGTGATCACGGCCGCGGAGATCATGTTGACCGGCACCGCCACCGGATAGTTGAAGGGGCCGATCACGGCGAAGGTCCCGAACGGGCGCAGGCGGGTGGTCGTTCGTTCGCCCGGGACCGACGATTGAAGGCCGCGCACGTATCCGGCGTTGCGCCGAACCTCGGCGGCGTAGAACGGGATGATGTCCATCGACTCCTCGACTTCGCCCACCGCCTCGAAGCGCGACTTGCCGACCTCGAACAAGCACGCCATGCCCAGCTCGTACTTGCGAGCGGCGATGCATGCGGGCACCCGCTCGAGGATCGCCACGCGTTCCTCCCAGGGTAGCGCGCGCCACGCCGCGAACGCGTTGTTCGCCGCTGCCACGGCGCGGCGCACGGCGCCCGCCGAGGTCTCGACGCTGGTCGCGACCCGCAGCGCTGAGTCGATCGGGCTGGCGATGGCATAGCGGCGCCCGTCGTCGTCGAGCTTGCCGTCGATGACGTTGGCTACGTGCATCCCCAGGTTGCGCCGGTAGGCAGGGAGCTCGCGGTCGAGCATCGCCTGCAGGCCCGAGAAGTCCACACCGATGTTGGTGTACGTCACGCGGGGATACGCTTCGCTGCTCATCTTGCTCGCCTCCATCGAAAACGCTCGACTATCGCTGCCGCTTCAACTCGTACCCGCTGCGCTCCAGGTCCCAGCAGTTGCCGGTGTCACGCGACAGGGCTTCCTTGCGGACGCGCTGGCTGGGCGTCCTGGGAAAGTCCTCGACGAACTCCACGAAACGGGGGACTTGGAAGTAGGCCAGGCGACCTTCGCACCACTTGACGAGGGCGAGCGCGTCGAGCGCGGCGCCGGGCCGTGGCCTGATCACCGCCTTCACATCCTCGTCGGCCAGGTCGTTGCGCACGCCGATGACGGCGCTCTCGACGACATCCGGATGCTCGTCGAGGACCTGCTCGACTTCGGCCGCGGAGATGTTCTCCCCTCTGCGCCGCACGCTGTCCTTCTTGCGGCCCAGGTACCGGAAGTACCCGTGCCGGTCGACGCACGCAAGATCGCCGGTGCGCAATTCGCCATCCCGCAACACCTCCGCGGTCGCCTCCGGGTTGCGCCAGTACCCGGCGGTGAGGATGCCCGGCACCTTTTCGCGCATCCGGATCTCGCCGGGCTGATCGGGACCCAGCGCGCTGCCGTCCTCGCCGACGATGGTGAGATCGAGATAGGGGAGCGCCTTGCCGATCGAGCCGGCCACCCCGTCGAGGTTCTGGGTGGCGAAGCTCGAGCATTCGGTCATGCCATAGGCGTCGTGGATCTGTACTCCGAAGCGTTCCTCGAACGCCTTCCAGACATGTTCGGGGCAGCCGCCACCCCAGGCCACGCGTACGCAATGATCGCGGTCATCGGGCCGTGCCGGCTGTGCCAGCAGCAACCCGAGGATGCCGCCCAGGAAATGGATGTGCGTCGCCCCGTACTCGCGCGCCTCGGCCCACAGCCGGGAGACGCGCAGCCTCGGTACCAGCGCCAGCGTGACCCGCTTCTGTACGGCGAGGATGAGAACCTCGGCGCCACCGATGTGATAGAGCGGCTCCCACATGTGCAGCACGTCGCCGTCGCGCGCCGCGCACTCCCGCGCCGCCGCCCAGGCCGAGACGCGCAGCATCTTGTCCGTCAGCATCACACCCTTGGGCATGCCGGTGGTGCCGGAGGTGTAGATGATCGCGGTCATGTCCTCCGGACGCACCTGCGCAGGGATCGCGTCCGCGATCCCGTGCGCCAGCAGCGACGCGAAGTCGACGCCCGCGAGCCCGTCCCGCGGGTTCCTCCAGATCACCGAACGCACGGCGAGCGAAGGCAGCAGCGCCGCCAGCTCATCGCCGTGCTCCGCATCCGCGACCACCAACGCGGGGTCGGCGTCGCGCAGGACGTGCGCCAGGCTGTCGCCGCGCAGGTGAACGTTGACGCTGACGTTGCAGGCGCCCAGCTTGGCCAGGGCGAAGAACAGAATGAAGTGCTCGACCGAGTTGGCGAGCATCAGCGCAACGCGATCGCCCTTGCGGGCCCCCAGTTGCGCAAGCGCGTTGGCGACCCGGTTCGACTCGCGATCGAGCTCGGCCACCGTGACGGTGCGCCCGCCCTCGCGGCAGTAGGGGAAGTCGCCGTCGCTCGCAGCGCGTGCAGCCAGCAGCTCACCGACCGTGGCGTCGGACAGCCCCCACGGTTCTCCGGCAAGTTCAGTCGAACGCAACGCGTCCACGGGTTCCGTACGGAATATCGCTGTTCGAAAATATCGCTGTTCGATATTGACTTGGCCTGCCGGACAAGTCAAGCTGTGTCGCGCCGCTGCATCGGCCTTGCCATGTCCGACCTGTTCCTGTCCTCCGACTTCACTACCGAGCCATACTGGACGGAAGGGCTGCCGCCGTTGCACCTGGGCGCCGCGAGCCCCCCGCCGGCCGCGGACGTGGTGATCATCGGCGGCGGCTTCGCCGGCTTGTCGGCGGCGATTACGCTCGCGCGCGGCGGGCGCTACGTGCTGGTCCTCGAAGCAGCGAGCATCGGCGCAGGCGCGGCCGCGCGCGCGGCCGGATCGCTCGGGCATGTCCCGAAGGCGAGCCTCACCGACCTCGCCGCCGCCTATGGCACGGACACCGCGCACGAGGTGTACCGCGAGGCGCGTGCGGCGCGCACGTTCGTCGAGCAGTTCATCCGCGACAACCGGATCGATTGCGACCTGCGGGTCGGCTCGAGATTCGTCGCCGCCCACAGTCCCAGGGCCTTCGAGCGCCAGAAGGCCGCGCTGCCGGCGTTGCGCGACACCCTGGGCGAGGTCGAGCTGGTCGAGCGCTCGCAGGTCCACACCGTCATCGAGTCCGACGCCTTCCACGGCGGCGTGAGGATCGACAACTCGGCCACGCTGCAGCCGGCGCTGTTCCTGCGGGCGCTGGCCCGCCTCGCCATCGCCGCGGGAGCCGTCATCGTCGAAGGCACGCGCGCGCTCGATGTACGGCGCACCGGCCGCGGCTTCGAGGTGCTCGCGGAGGACGGTGCGTTTCGCGCGAACGACGTCATCCTGGCCACCAACGCCGACACGGGAATCGGAACCGTCGGCTTCCAGTCCCTGCGGCGGCGCCTGATTCCGATGCCCGCCTACGCGCTGGTCACGGAAGAGCTGGGGGAGGATGTCGTGCGACGCATCCTGCCCGTCGGCGGGCCGGTGTCGGACACGTACAAGATCATCCACTACATCGCCCCGTGCATGGATGGCCGGCGCTTCGTCGTTTCATCCCGTGCGGGCCGGGAGGATCGCAACCTGCAAACCAAGGCCCAGCGGATGTTCCAGTATTTCGCCGACCGGTTCCCGGGTCTCGCCGGGGTCAAGGTAAGTCACTGCTGGAAGGGAACGTTCGCGGTGACGGCCGACTGGATTCCGCATCTGGGCGTGGAGGACGGCGTGCGCTACATACTCGGGTGCTGCGGTACCGGCATTCCGATGTCGACGTTCCTGGGCTTCCAGGCCGCGTCGCGCATCCTCGATCCGCGACATCCCCGTTCGGTGTTCGAGCGACCGCTGCCGCCGCTGCCGTTCATGGGCGCGGGCTCGCTGTTCCTGCCGCTCGCGGTGCGCGCATACGACCTGCGCGATCGCCTCCTTGGTTGAGGGTTGCACCATGAGGATCGTTTCGCACCGGCAAGTCGAGGAGCTTGGCCTCGACGCGGGTGCCGTGTTGGCGGCGCTGGAGGATGCGTTCGGCGCAGGCGCCAGCGGCGACATCGTGTGGAAGCCGAAGTCGACCATCGGTCAGCCGGACGGAGCTTTCTTCATCGCAACGCTGGGATGCTGGAAGCGCAAAGGACTCGGCCTGTTCCACAACATCATGGGCGTTCCCGCCGCCAGTGTGCCCGCGGGATCACCGCACTACACGAGCATCCAGATCGTTTCCGACTACGGCTCCGGCACGCCGCTCGCGTGCATCGATGGGACCTTCACCTCGACCATGCTGCCGGTCGGCGTGACGGCGCTCGCGGCGAAGCGCTTGGCCAACCCGGCGAGCAAAGTAGTGGCCTTCGTCGGCGCGGGAGCCCAGGCACGCGCGAACTTGGCGAGTCTTCGCCGGCAGTTCCCGCTCGCGCAAGTCCGCATCGTGAGCCGTACGCAAGCCTCGGCCTCCGCGTTCGCGGCGGAAGTCGAACGATCGGGCCTTGCGGTCGAGATCACCACGCACGCCGAGCAGGCGCTTCGCCACGCGGACATCATCGTCTCCACCGTGCCGAGCGGGCCGCAGCTCAGACCCTTCCTGGACCCGGACTGGGTCAAGGAAGGCGCGTTCGTCAGCGCCATCGATCTCGGCCGCAGCTGGCTGGGCGGCTTCGAGCGGTTCGACCGCCTGGTCACCGACGACCGCGCGCAGGCCCAAGTGCAGTATGCCGAGGGACGCATGCCGCTCGCGCTCGCGTACGACACCGAGCTCGGGGAGATCGTCACTGGACGAAGACCCCCGCGCGAGCGCCCGCGCGACCGGGTCGCGCTCATCCATCCCGGCAACCTGGTCGGGGTCTTCGCGATCACCAAGCTCATCTACGACACGATCGTCGCTACGAAAGGAACGTCCGATGCCCGCCTATGAGTTCATCATCGTCGAACGCCGGGGTGCCGTGTCGATCATCACCCTGAACCGCCCCGCGGTGCAGAATGCCTGGCACCTGCCGATGCGCGAAGAGTTCGAAGATGCACTGCG
>JADLEZ010000503.1 GCA_020845855.1 Burkholderiales bacterium | reverse complement strand
GGCGTGGTCGCCTACCAGCGCCTCGGGCAGTCGGAGGACCCGCCGTTCACCTTCAAGGTGATGGTGGTGAAGACCAACTGGCCCGGCGCGACCGCGCACGAGGTCGAGCAGCAGGTCACCGACCGCGTCGAGCGCAAGCTCGCGGAAGTGCCGAACGTCGACTGGGTGAGAAGCTACAGCAAGCCGGGCGAGTCGCTCGTGTTCTTCGCACTCGAGGACTCGGCGCCGCCTTCCGCCGCGTCCGAAACCTTCTACCAGGTGCGCAAGAAGATCGGCGACATCCGTACCCGGCTGCCGCAGGGCGTCCAGGGCCCGTTCTTCAACGACGAATTCGGCGACACCTACACCAACATCTACGCCCTCACCGGCGACGGCTTCGGCTATCGCGACCTGAAGGACTTCGGCGACAAGGCGCGCGCGGAGCTGTTGCGCGTGCCGGGAGTGGTCAAGGTCGACTTCTTCGGCGAGCAGGAAGAGAAGATCTTCATCGAGCTGTCCAACGGCAAGCTCGCCACGCTGGGGGTGGAGCCGGCGCAGATCATCGACACCCTCGCGCGCCAGAACGCGGTCGGGGCCTCCGGCGTGTTCGACACCGCCACCGACCGCATCTACGTGCGCTCCACCGGCGCGTTCGACGACGTCGACGCGATCCGCGAGCTGTCGATCCGCGCGAACAACCGGGTGTTCCGCTTGGGCGACATCGCCAAGGTCACCCGCGGCTACGTCGACCCGCCGCAGCAGAAGATGCGCTTCCAGGGCAAGGAGGCGCTGGGCATCGGCGTCACCATGGCCAAGGGCGGGGACGTGATCGAGTTAGGCGACGAGCTCGCGCGCGCGACCGCGCGCATCGCCAACGAGCTGCCGGTGGGTGTCGAGCTCGCGGAAGTGTCCAGCATGCCGCGCGCGGTGCAGCGCTCGATCAACCAGTTCCTGCGGGCACTCGCCGAGGCGGTGATCATCGTGCTCGCGGTGTCGCTCCTAAGCCTCGGCCTGCGCACCGGACTGGTGGTCGCGGTGTCGATCCCGCTCGTCCTCGCCGTCACGTTCCTGTTCATGTGGCTCGCCGACATCGGCCTGCACAAGATCTCGCTCGGCGCGCTGATCCTTTCGCTCGGGCTCTTAGTCGACGACGCGATCATCGCGGTGGAGATGATGGCGATCAAGCTCGAGCAGGGGTTCGACCGCTTCCGCGCCGCGAGCTTCGCCTACACCAGCACCGCGTTCCCGATGCTGACCGGCACGCTGATCACCGTGGCGGGCTTCCTGCCGATCGCACTCGCGAAGAGCAGCACCGGCGAGTACACGCGCTCGATCTTCGAGGTGTCGGCGATCGCGCTCGTCGCCTCGTGGGTGGTCGCGGTGGTGGTGATCCCGTACCTCGGCTTCAAGATGCTGCCCGCGGGTGACCGCCTGCACGAGCCCTCTTGGCTGCGCAGGTGGTGGTCGCGCGCGAGCGGGCGTGCGCTGCCGGCGGCGCGTCCCGCCGATCGCGACGACACGAGCGCCGCAGGGCCGTCCCAAGGCGCGAGTTGCGCCCCCTCGGGGGGCAGCGAAGCAGGGTCAGCTGCGAGCGTGGGGGCTCACGTCTACGGCACACCGTTCTACACCCGCCTGCGCGGCGCGATCGACTGGTGCGTGACCCACCGCTACCAGGTGATCGGCGCCACGCTGGTCGCGTTCGTCGCGGCGCTGGCGCTGTTCCGGCTCGTTCCGCAGCAGTTCTTCCCGGCGTCGTCGCGGGTCGAGCTCCTGGTCGACCTGCGCTTGCCCGAAGGCAGCTCGTTCGCGGCGTCGATGAAGGCGGCGAACCGGCTCGAGGCCGTGCTCGCCAAGGATTCGGGGGTAGAGAGCTTCGTGACCTACGTCGGCAGCGGCACCCCGCGCTTCTACCTCCCGCTCGACCAGCAGCTTACGCAGGCGAACTTCGCGCAGGTGGTGCTGACCGCGAAGAGCATCGAGGCGCGCGAGCAGGTGCGCTCCCGCCTGCTCGCCCTGTTCGAGTCCGACTTTCCGGAGCTGCGCGGCCGCGTCTCCCGCCTCGAGAACGGACCGCCCGTCGGCTTCCCGGTGCAGTTCCGCGTGTCCGGCGACGATATTGCCGCGGTTCGCGTCATCGCCGGCAAGGTTGCGCAAGCGATGCGCGACGACCCCGATACGGCACAGGTCCAGTTCGACTGGGACGAGCCGTCGAAGGTGATCCGCGTGGCGATCGACCAGAACAAGGCGCGCCTCCTGGGCCTCTCCTCGCAGGACGTCGCCACCTTCCTCAACAACTCCCTGTCGGGCTACGCGGTGACGTCCTACCGCGAGCGCGACAAGCAGATCGAGGTCGTGCTGCGCGGCGCCGCCGACGAGCGCGCGCGCATGAGCTTCCTCAAGGACCTCGCGATTCCCTCGCGCAACGGCAAGGCGGTGCCGATCACGCAGATCGCCGGCATCGAGTACGACCTCGAGGACGGCATCGTGTGGCGGCGCAACGGCTTGCCGACGATCACCGTGCGCGCCGACCTGCGCGGCGAGGCGCAGGGGCCGGACGTCGCGCGGCGCATCGAGGGCAGGCTCGCGCCGCTCCGTGCGAGCCTGCCGCTCGGTTATCGCATCGAGCAGGGCGGCGCGATCGAGGACTCGGCGCGCGGGCAGAAATCGATCGCGGCCGGCATGCCGCTCCTCGCGCTGGTCGTGCTGACACTCCTCATGCTGCAGCTTAGGAGTTTCTCGCGCACGCTCATGGTGGTGCTGACCGCGCCGCTGGGTCTCATCGGCGTGGTGCTTGCGCTGCTCGCGTTCGGCAAGCCGTTCGGCTTCGTCGCCATGCTCGGCACCATCGCGCTCGCCGGCATCATCATGCGCAACTCGGTGATCCTGGTCGACCAGATCGACCAGGACATCAAGGCTGGCCACGCACCGTGGGACGCGATCGTCGGCGCGACCGTGCGCCGCTTCCGGCCGATCGTGCTCACCGCGGCCGCCGCCGTGTTCGCGTTGATCCCCCTGGTGCGCAGCGACTTCTTCGGGCCGATGGCGGTGGCGATGATGGGCGGCATCGTGGTCGCTACCGTGCTCACCCTCGGGTTTCTGCCGGCGCTGTACGCGGCGTGGTTCCGGGTGCGCGTGCAGCAGCCGGTCGTGGCGCCGCGACCGGTGCACGCGGCTGTGCCTGCATGAGCGGTCGCGTGCGGTAAAATCGCAGTCCCGACCCGCGTGTGGGATGCCGCCATGCCGCTTGCCTCCGTTCCCGAAATCGTCGCCGAGCTCAAAGCCGGCCGCATGGTCGTGCTGGTCGACGAGGAAGACCGCGAGAACGAGGGCGACCTCGTGCTCGCCGCCGACTTCGTCACGCCGGAGGCGATCAACTTCATGGCCCGGCACGCGCGCGGGCTCGTGTGCCTCACGCTGGAGGAAGAGCGCTGCCGCCGGCTCGGGCTCGCGCCCATGGTCAGCGCCAACCGCACGTCGCACGGCACCAACTTCACCGCGTCGATCGAAGCCGCCGAAGGTGTCACCACCGGGATTTCCGCGGCCGACCGCGCGCGCACGGTGCGGGTCGCGGTCGCGGCCGACGCAAAGCCGACCGACATCGTGCAGCCCGGGCATATCTTCCCGGTGATGGCGCAGCCCGGTGGCGTGCTGGTGCGCGCCGGCCACACCGAGGCCGGATGCGACCTCACGCGCCTCGCGGGCCTTACGCCCGCCTCGGTGATCTGCGAGGTCATGCGCGACGACGGCGCCATGGCGCGCATGCCGGACCTCGAGGTCTTCGCGCGCGAGCACGGCCTGTTGATCGGCGCCATCACCGACCTCATCCACTACCGCAGCCGCACCGAGCGCATCGTCGAGCGCATCGCCGAGCGTCCACTCAATACGCCGCACGGCGCGTTCCGGCTCGTGGTCTACCGCGACAAGATTTCCGACGCGACGCACTTGGCCCTGGTGCGCGGCCCGATCGCGCCCGACGCCGAGACGCTGGTGCGCGTGCACGAGCCGCTGTCGGTAATGGATCTGCTCGACGCCGACAGCGCGACGCACTCGTGGACCATCCCCGGGGCGCTCGCGGCGATCGCGCGCGCCGGCCGCGGCGTGGTGGTGCTCCTGCACCGCCCGGAAAGCGCCACGGAGTTGCGCGAGCGCGCGCTGTCGGAAGCCCCGCCCGTGCCGGCGAAGATGGACCTGCGAAATTACGGCATCGGGGCGCAGATCCTGCGCGATTTGAACGTCGGCCGCATGCGCCTGCTCGCCAAACCGCGCAAGATGCCGAGCATGGCGGGCTTCGACCTCGAGGTCACCGGCTACGAAAGCGAGCTACCGGCCGTGCGCCATCAGCCGTAGCGGGATCACCGTGTCCGTCAAGCGCATCGTACCGAATCTCGACGGCGCTTCCCTGCGAGTCGCCATCGTCCAGTCGCGGTTCAACCCCGCGATCGGCGAGGGACTGCTCGGCGGCGCGCTGCGCGCGTTGCGGGACGCGCGCATGCCGGACGAGCGGGTGACCGTGATGACGGTGCCCGGCGCGCTGGAAACGCCGCTCGCCCTGCAGCGGCTCGCGCACACCGGCCGCTACCACGCGCTGGTGGCGCTGGGCGCGGTGATCCGCGGCGAGACCTACCATTTCGAGATCGTGTGCAACGAATCGGCGGCCGGTGTCGCGAGCGTGGCGCTCGAGTCCGGCGTCCCGATCGGCAACGGCATCCTCACCTGCGACACCGACGCGCAGGCCGAGGCGCGCATGGACCAGAAGGGCTACGAGGCGACGCAAGCCGCCATCGAGATGGCCAACCTCATGCGCGCGATCGATGACGACCGCTAGCGCTCGCCGCCGCTCGCGCGAGCTCGTGCTGCAGGGCCTGTACCAGCGGCAGCTATCGGGCAACGCGCCGCGCGCGGTGCGCGACGATCTCGCCGCGAGCCCGGGCTACCAGCGCGCCGACCAGCCCTACTTCGACGAGCTGTGGAGGGGCGTGACCGACGGCTACGACGCGCTTCTTGCCGCGCTCGCGCCGCACCTCGCCCGCAAGCCGGCCGAGCTGTCGCCGATCGAGCGCGCGATCCTCCTGATCGGCGCCTGGGAGCTCGCGCACCGGCCCGACGTCCCGTACAAGGTCGTGATCAACGAGGCGGTCGAGCTCGCGAAGGTGTTCGGCGCGACCGACGGCCATCGCTTCGTCAACGGCGTGCTCGACAAGCTCGCGGCGGATGCGCGCACCGCCGAGATCGCCGCGCTGTCACGCTCGGTATGAACCCCCACGCTCGCTCCGCTCGCTGCCCCCCGAGCCGCCCATACGAGCGGGCCGAAGGCCAGGCGCGCAGCGCGCGTCCGCGAGTATGGGTGGCGGCCGACTACGGCTGTTCGGATCGCACCGACCGCGCAAGGAGGCCGCAGCGCAGTCAGGCGGTCGGGGCGGCCCTTCCCGACTGACATGAAACATCCCCCCACGCTCGCTACGCTCGCTGCCCCCCAGGGGGCGTGTCAGTGGCTTGGGGCGGCCCGGCGCCACTGACATGCGCGGCGCCCTCGTGGTGCTCGCGCTGGCGGCCGCGGCGGGCGCGCAGGCGCAGCCGCGCTCGGTCGTGGTCTATTGCAGTCACGACGCCGACGCCTGCGAGCTCGCCGGTAAGGAGTTCCAGCGCGAGACCGGCATCGCGATCTCGATCGCCCGCAAGCCCACCGGCGAGTACTACGCGCAGATCCGCGCCGAACGCGACAATCCGCGCGGCGACGTGTGGTACGGCGGCACCATCGATCCCTTGCTGCAGGCGGCCGCCGAGGGCCTCCTGCAGCCGTACCGCTCGAAGCGCCTGCCCGAGCTCGCGCCATGGGCGCGCCGGGTTACCGAGCGCGCGGACTACAAGGTCGCGGCGATCTACCGGATCATCATCGGGTTCGGGTCCAACCCCGCGCTGCTGGCGAGAAAGGGCGTGCCCGCGCCGCGCTGCTGGTCGGACCTCGCCGATCCCGTGTGGCGCAAGGACATCGAGATGTCGAATCCGGTGACCGCCGGCACCGGCTACACGATCCTCGCCACCCTCGTGACACTTTACGGCGAGGACGGCGCTTTCGCGTACTTGCGGCGCATCGCGCCCAACGTCGTGCGCTACACCCAGTCGGGAACGGCGCAGGGGCCGTCGGTGGCGCGCGGCGAGGTCGCGGTCGGCGTCACTTTCGTGCACGAGTTCGTCACCCAGCAGCTCGCGGGCTTCGCGGTGGACATCGCCATCCCGTGCGAGGGCACGGGCGCCGCGCTCGGCGGCATGGGCCTCATCGCCGGCGCGCCGCATCCGGAGGAGGCGAAGGCGTTCTACGACTGGGCGCTCACCCGCCACGCGCAGGAGCTCGCCAACCGCACGCGCAACCTGATCATTCCCGCGAACGCGGCGGCGACGATCCGGCCCGAGGCCGCGCGCTTCGCCGACGCCGCGACGCTCGACGTCGATCCGATGAAGTTCGGGCAGCCGGAGGAGCGCAAGCGCCTGCTCGCGCGCTGGCAACGCGAGATCGGCGACGCGTTGAAGTGAAGAGCTGACTTTGCCGAAGCTTGACGCGTGGATGGACTTCCAACTATGGACATCCTGGCGCATGGAATGTGGGCGGCCGCGGGCGCCGAAGTGTTAGGGCGAAAGGTGGCCATCACACGCTACGATACCCTCGGGATCGTCATCTTCGCCCTGCTGCCGGACCTCGTTCATTTGCTGCCGGTAATTGGGTGGGTCGCGTTCGGGGGCGGCACGATGCGCGATCTGTACGAGTACGTGGTCGCAACGCCGGCGGCAGAACCGGTACTGCCGCCGATCGTGAAGGAGCTTACCCATCATCTGCACTGCATTGGGCACAGCGCGATCGTCGCGGGCGCGGTAACGCTGGTCGTGTGGCGCATGCGGCGAAACTGGCTGATTCCGCTGCTTGGATGGTGGTTGCACATCGTCATCGACGTGTTCACGCACTCGCTGGACTATTATCCTTCGCCGGTCTTGTATCCGATTACCTATCGTGGGTTCGACGGCGTCGCGTGGAATACGCCTACATTCATGGCGCTCAATTACGCGTTCCTGGCGGCAACATGGATATGGTTATGGCGTACTCGTAGCCGGAGGATAGTCCCGTGAGATTGCGCTTGACAGGTTACGGCTCGTTGGCTGCCTCGGCAAGCGCGATACCGGGCAATGTCGGATGAACGAATTCGCACTCATCGATCGCTTCTTTCGCCGCGACAATCGCGATCCCGCGGTACGGCTGCCCATCGGCGACGACGCCGCGATCGTGGCGCCGGCGCCCGGGTGCGAGCTTGCGATCTCGGTCGACATGCTGGTCGAGGGCCGCCACTTCCTGCCCGACGTCGACCCCGAGTTGCTCGGGCACAAGGCGCTTGCCGTGAACCTGTCCGATCTCGCGGCGATGGGCGCCACCCCGCGCTGGGCGCTGCTCGGCGGCGCCTTGCCCGCTGCCGACGAAGCCTGGCTCGCGGCATTCACCCGCGGCCTGTTCGCGCTCGCCGACCGCTTCGGCGTGTCGCTGATCGGCGGCGACACCACGCGCGGCCCGCGCAACCTGTGCGTGACGATCATCGGCGAGCTGCCTGCCGGGACCGCGATCACGCGCGCCGGTGCGCAGGCCGGTGACGACGTGTACGTGTCGGGCACGCTGGGCGACGCCATGCTCGCGCTGGCAGCGCTCTCGGGACGCACGGCGGACGATGCGATCGCGCTTCGATCGCGGCTCGAACGCCCGGAGCCGCGCGTGGGGCTGGGGCAGCGCCTGCGCGGGGTCGCGACCGCCGCGCTCGACGTCTCCGACGGCTTGACCGGCGACCTCGGGCACATCCTGGCGGCATCGAAGGTCGGCGCCGATGTCGAGCTCGCGGCGATTCCATGCAGCCCGCCGCTCGCGCAGCGGCTTGCCGGCAACGAACGCGACCTGGTGCTCGCCTGCGTGCTCGCGGGCGGCGACGATTACGAGCTGTGCTTCACGGCGCCCGTGGCGGCGCGCGCACGTGTCGCGGGCATCGCGCGCGAGGCCGGCGTGCCGGTGAGCCGCATCGGCACGATCACCGCGGCGCCGGGATTGCGCATTCGCGACGAGCGCGGCGCGAGCATCGCGCCGCCACGGGCCTTCGATCACTTCGCGGCGTGATGCGGCCCACGCTGCGCTTCCTGCTGCACCATCCGGCGCACTTCATCGCGCTCGGCTTCGGCGCGGGCCTCGCGCCGGTCGCGCCGGGAACGTTCGGCACGCTGGTCGCGATCCCCATCGCGCTTGCGCTGCACACGTACGCAGGCGACACGGGGTATCTCGTCGCGACCGCGGCGCTGCTCGCGATTGGCGTGTGGGCGTCGCACGTCACGGGGCGAGCGCTCGAAGCGCCCGACCACGGCAGCATCGTCGTCGACGAGGTCGTCGCGTTCCTGCTGGTCCTCTTCTTCACCGGCGTCACGCCGCTGCGCCTTGCCATTGCATTCGTCCTGTTCCGCTTCTTCGACATCGTGAAGCCGCCGCCGATCCGCCAGGTCGACGCGGCGCTGAAAAGCGGCCTCGGGGTCATGCTCGACGACCTGGTCGCGGCCGGCTACGCACTGGTCGTGTTCGCGGTCGGGCAGAGGGTGCTCTCTTCGTGACCAATCTCGATCTGCGCCGCGTGGAGGAGGTGGGACTGAATGCGCTGCAGACGCAGCGTCAGCTCTTCTACGACGGGTGGCTGCTGCGCGTATCCCCGGGCAAGGCGCGCCGCGCGCGCAGCGTGAACGCGCACTTCGGCTCCTCGCTGCCGCTGCCCGACAAGATCCGCTACTGCGAGCGCGTGTACGCGGAGCGGCACCTGCCGGTGCTGTTCCGCATCACGCCGTTCGTGCATCCGGCGAACCTCGATGCCGAGCTCGCCGCGCGTGGCTACGAGGCGTTCGACGTCACCAATGTGCAGGTGGCGGGACTCGCGCGGCCGCCGGAGGTGGTCGACGCGGACGGCGTGGATATCGCGCTGCCCGGCGCCGCGGCGTTCGCGGATGCGGTCGCGCTGCTGCAGGACGCGACCCCTGACCAACGCGATGCGTACTACGAGCGCATGATCAACACGCCACAGGCGGCGCGCGCGTTGCTGGCGAGTGCCGATGGTCGCGCGGTCGGCGTGGGCACGGCGATGCTCGAGGACGGTATCGCCGGCATCTTTTCGATGGCGACGGCGCCCGACGTGCGCGGACGCGGCATCGCGGGTGCCCTGTTGTCCCGGCTGCTGGTCTGGGCGTGGGAGCACGGCGCGACGCACGCGTACTTGCAGGTCGACAGCGCCAATCGTCCGGCGCTTTCGGTCTATCGCAAGTTCGGGTTCGCGACCGCGTACACGTATCACTACCGCGGCAGGCCCGGCAGTGAGTGACGAGACTGCACGCCTTGCGCGCGAGCTCGGCGACGCGCTGCTTGCGCGCGGCGCGATGTGCGCCACCGCCGAATCGTGCACCGGGGGGCTCGTTGCCGGGGCGATCACCGGCATCGCCGGCAGCTCCGGCTGGTTCGACCGCGGCTTCGTCACGTACTCGAACGAAGCGAAGCAGGAATTGCTGGGGGTTCCCGAAGCGACGCTGCGCGCGCACGGCGCGGTGTCCGAGGCGACGGCACGGGCGATGGCGGAGGGCGCGCTGGCCCGCAGCCGGGCGCAGTTCGCGGTCGCGATCACCGGGGTCGCCGGCCCCGGTGGAGGGTCGCCGGACAAGCCGGTAGGCATGGTGTGCTTTGCGTGGGCGGGCCCGGCAGGCGTCGTGACGGCGACCCGGAGCCTTTCCGGCGACCGCGCGGCCGTCCGGCACGCGAGCGTGGTCGTCGCGCTGGAGAGCCTTTTGTCCATCATCCGTTCGACCTAGGCCGAAGGGAGGCCTTGCGTCGAACGATCGTTCTATGCGATGATTCCGCCTGAAGTAGCGCCCGCCTTCCCGGCCTTCCGGCCGCCGGGCGATACTCCAGGAGAATGCAATGCCCCCACTCGATTCCGCCCCCATGGATGACCAGAAAAGCAAGGCCCTATCCGCCGCGCTCGCGCAAATAGAGAAGCAGTTCGGCAAGGGCTCCATCATGAAGATGGGCGAGGCGCAGATCGCCAACGACCTCGCGGTGGTGTCCACCGGCTCGCTCGGCCTCGACATCGCGCTTGGCGTGGGCGGCCTGCCGCGCGGCCGGGTGGTCGAGATCTACGGTCCGGAATCGTCCGGCAAGACCACCCTGTGCCTGCAGGTCGTGGCGCAGATCCAGAAGGCGGGCGGGGTGGCGGCCTACATCGACGCCGAGAACGCGCTCGACCCCGTGTACGCCGGCAAGCTCGGTGTGGCCGTCGGCGACCTCTTGATCTCGCAGCCGGACACCGGCGAGCAGGCGCTCGAGATCGCCGACATGCTGGTGCGCTCCGGCGGGGTCGACGTGATCGTGATCGACTCGGTGGCGGCGCTGGTGCCGAAGGCGGAGATCGAAGGCGAGATGGGCGACCAGCTCCCCGGCCTGCAGGCGCGGCTCATGAGCCAGGCGCTGCGCAAGCTCGCCGGCAACATCAAGCGCGCGGGCACGCTGGTGATCTTCATCAACCAGATCCGCATGAAGATCGGGGTCATGTTCGGCAACCCGGAAACGACCACCGGCGGCAACGCGCTCAAGTTCTACGCCTCGGTGCGCCTCGACATCCGGCGCATCGGCTCGATCAAGAAGGGCGAGGAAGTCGTCGGCAACGAAACGCGCGTCAAGGTCGTCAAGAACAAGGTGGCCCCGCCGTTCCGCGAGGCGCTGTTCGACATCCTGTACGGCGAGGGGATCTCGCGCGAGGGCGAGATCGTCGAGTTGGGCGTCACCCACAAGATCGTCGAGAAGTCGGGCGCGTGGTACGCGTACAACGGCGAGAAGATCGGCCAGGGCAAGGACAACTCGCGCGAGTTCCTGCGCGAGCACGCGGACATCGCCCGGGAGATCGAGGCGAAGATCCGCGCCGCGGTCGGCGTGCCGGTGCCGGGATACGTCGGCGCCCCGCCGGCCGAGGAGTAGACGCCGCTGCCCGCCTCGGCAAAGGAACTCGCGGTGCGCATGCTCGCGCGCCGCGACCATAGCCGCGCAGAGCTCGCGCAGCGCCTGCGCCGCCGGGGCGTGGCCGAGGACGAGGCCGAGCGCGCGCTCGATGACCTTGCGGCCGCGGGCTACCTGTCCGATGCCCGCTATGCGCAAGCGATCGTCGCGCAGCGCCAGGGCCGCTACGGCAAGCGGGCGATCGTCCACGCCCTGAAGGAGCGCGGCATCGGCGCGCCCGATGCGGCAAGCGCGCTGCAAGCGCTGGGAGGCGTCGACGAGCTCGCCGAGGCGTC
>JADLEZ010000502.1 GCA_020845855.1 Burkholderiales bacterium | reverse complement strand
TGCCCCCGCTACCACACTTGTGTGCTGGCCGCCAGCCAGCCGAACGAAGGCGCGTTCCAACGCGCCTTTTTTCGTTAAGAACCGGACTTCTCGCGCGTCAGCGACGACGTCGAGCCGGCCAATCAGATCTGAGATTTCCGCGCGTCCGCGGTCGGTGCTGACGGCGCGGATCGTGGTCGGCAGCGCCGACACCAGGCGCACGATTCGGTCCGTCAGACCCGGCGTGAGGGCCGCAACCACCGCCGCCGGGGTCTCGGCGGCCGGCTGACGCAGGCGGTCGAGTTCCGCCTCGACGGCCGCCAAGCGCGCTGCAATGGTCGGGGAGGCGCGCAGCGCCCCTTGCGCGATGGCGTCGGCGAGGTTACCGGCCTCGCGCTCGAGCTCGGCGATACGCTTCGCGGGCGAGGGGCCGGGGTCCTGACGCTTCGAGAGCGCCGCGACCAGCCGCCGGCGCATCACTTCCAGCGCATCGCGGTTCAAGAGCCGATCGCGCATCCCGGCCAGCAATCCTTCCTCCATCAGCTCGCGCGGCACCCGCGCATCGTTCGTGCAGTCCCGGCCATGCACGAAGGAACTGCACGCCATCGAGTTACGGCCCGTCGCCACGATCGACGCGCCGCAGTGCTTGCAGTCGAGCAGGCCGCTGAAAAGGTGCCGCGGCCGCGGGCCCGTCCTGCTGGCCTTGGAGGCGCTAATGCCGCGGGCGATGCGTTCCCCCACCCGATGCTTGCGCTCGGCCTGGCGCGCCTTCACGCGGTCCCAGAGGGCTTGCGGGATGATCCGCAGCCGTTCGTCCTCTCGGACGATCCAGTCGGCGCGCGGATTCTGGATGCAGCGGCGCTTGCTCGAATCGCTCGCCGATCGCACCCAGCGGAAGCGGTTCCAGATCACCCGGCCGAGATACAGTTCGTTGTTGAGGATCCCGACCCCGCGCGTCGGGTCGCCGGCAATCGCTGAGACAACCCAGCCACGACGACGCCGCTCGTTTCGGTTCCAGCTCGAGCCGGGGGAGGGGATCCCTTCACGGTTCAGCGCCGCACAGATCGCCTGCGCGGACACGCCGGCTGCGTAGTCTTCGAAGATACGACGGACCACATTGGCCTGCTCCGGCTGAACTTCGCGGTCGCCCGTGCCAGACTCGGCCGCAGACAGATAGCCGTAGGATCGGCCGCCCGTGGGCTTCTCGGCCCGCGCCAGCCCCTCGAGCCCGCGTCGCGTACGGCGGGCAATCTCCCTACGGTAGCTCTCCGACATGGCACCCGTGACAGCGCCGAGAATGCCGGCGGACTCGCTGCGACTGTCGAGGTCGTGCGTCACCACGGCAACACCGAGGTCGGACAGCTCTGCGAGGCGAGGGGCCTGCTCGGCGAGATTGCGCCAGAGCCTCGAGGTGTCCTCGGCGACGATCACGTCGAACTTGCGCGCACGCGCGTCGCGGAGCAGCCGCTGATAGTCAGGGCGCTGCGTGGTGCCGCCGCTGATCGCCTGGTCGGCGTACTTCGCGACGACTCGGAACCCATGCCGCTCGGCCAGTCGCTCGCAGACGCGGTGCTGGTCGGCAATGGATTCCTCGCGCTGCAGGTCGGTGGAGTACCTCGCGTACAGCGCGGCTCTCATTTGTGCTTCCTCGCCTTGTTCGGATCGGACCGGAAGTTGCGTTGACCTTGTGCGTTTTGGTGGGCCGGAGAGCAGAACTTCTGGCGCCAGTCATCGGCCAGGAAGTAGTGGTGCGCCAGCGAGCCTTCCTTCGGATGAAATAGGTACTGACACGCGCGCACGCGATCGCGGAAGCCGTGCTTGTCCGCCCACAGTAGCGCCATCGCGTACGCCACCACGCGCTGCACTGAGGTCAGGCAGGGGACGGAGACCGCCTTGATGCTGCTTCCGTCCCAGACGAGCCGCGTGTAGATCGGGAGGGCGCGAAGGATGGACTCCATCCATCCCTCTGGCGTAGGGCGCTTGCGGCCATCCCGCACGGGCGGAAGCGTGAAGAGGGTCTTGGCGTCGCGCTCGCCGAACGCGCCGACCGTGTAAAGCAGGACCGTGGTGGCGTCGAGTACGTCCATCGCGGATTCCTTCGAAAGCCAGCGGACGTTTTCTACGTCAATGCCTGCCAGCTTGGCGCGCGCCGAGAGGGCTTCCGGCAGCCAATCCAGAGCATCCGTAACGATCCGGCCCAGATTGCGCGCGGGCGACCCAGGCTGCGCCGAGGCGTCGGAGTGCAAGGCGTTGTAGAGATCGAGCGCTCCGCGCAATACAGCGGCGTCGAACGCCTTCTCGTCTGCCGCTAGCACGTCAGTCGGTTCGCGTAATGCCATCTGGCTCCGCCGCCTGCGTCGTTACCGTAACTTTTACAACACGCCGTGACCATTACAGCCTACCGCGTTAGCTTCCGTCTCGCAACGCCGCGGCGAGAAGACGCCCGGCGCGGAGGTCACATGACGAACGAAGCAAAGGAAACCCACACCTTGGAGGTCGTGGATCCGGCACCGGGCGCCGGAGCAACCGCGCCGGACGAACTGAAGGATCAAGGCACGTCGGCCGCCGCCCGGCAGGTGCCGTGCGCGGAGAACACGATGCGGATGCTGGAGCGCAGGAAGGTCGTCAGGCCGATTCGCGATTCGGGCGGTCGGCGGCTCTTCGGGCCATCCGACATTCGCGCGGCGCGCGAGTACCTGAAGCGGAACCCGGCTGCGACCTGAGGATGCAGGGCCGCGACTACAGCCTGTTGGACCTGGAGGGCGTCATGGCCCTGGTGGTCGAGGCTGCGCTCGCGGAAATCGATGAGGAGATGCGGAAGGGCGGCGCCGACCAAAGCAACCGCCCGACCGCTGAGGGACGAGCGGATGCTACACCAGAGCGCGAAGCGCCGGACGCCTGCCAGGGCGCGGCCGACGCCCCAGGAACTCGAGCGCAGGCGCCGGCGTGATCGCGAGGCGCTCGAGGCGGCTTGGCGCGCGCTGACCGCGCCCGGCGCCGATCATGTCGCGGTACTCGCCGGCATCGTGGTGCAGCGGGTGCTGTCGTGATGCGCGCCATGACGCGCGGCGCGGCGATCAACGCGA
>JADLEZ010000501.1 GCA_020845855.1 Burkholderiales bacterium | reverse complement strand
GGCCGGTCAGGGTGATGAAGGCGTCCTCCAGCGTCGGGCGTTCGGCGCGCAGGTCGGTCGGCAGGATGTCGTGGGCGACGAGCGCCGAGGCGACCAGCGCCAGCACCGGCCCGCTACCCTCGACCTCAACCCGTCCGCCATCGCGCTCGACGCGCCGCACACCGGGAATCGTCAGCAGGTTGGGCAGATCGTCGCGGGCGGTCGTGAACCGCACGTGCGTCGGCATGTCCAGTGCATCCACCAGCCCGACCGGCGTATCGAGCGCAACCACGCGCCCACGGTCGATGATCGCGACCCGATCGCACAGCGTCTCGGCCTCGTCCATGAAATGCGTCACCAGCACGACCGTCTTGCCTTGTGCGCGGATTTCGCGGATCAGCTCCCAGGTCACGTGCCGGGCCTGCGGGTCCAGTCCCTGCGTCAGCTCGTCGAGGAACACGACCTCGGGGTCGTTGACGAAGGCGAGGGCGATGAAGAGCCGCTGCTTCTGCCCGCCGGACAGATCGCCGAAGGCCGCATCGCGACGCTCCGCCAGCCCCCATTGCTCGATGAGTTGTTCAGGTGCGACCGGATTGGTCGCGAAGGCGGCGAAGAGCTGCAACGCCTCGCGAACGGTGACACGGTCCGGCAGGGACGACTGCTGCAGTTGCGCGCCGATGCGATGGCGCAATGCCTGCCCCTGCGTTTGCGGGTCAAGGCCGAGTACGCGGATCGTGCCGCTGTCTGCTCGGCGCAGCCCCTGCGCGCTCTCGACGGTCGTCGTCTTGCCGGCCCCGTTCGGCCCGATAATGCCGAAGATCTCGCCACGGCGCACCTCGAACGACACGTCATCAACCGCGACGACGTCGCCGTAAACCTTGCGCAGATGCTCGACGACGAGGACGGGGTCACCGTTCGCCACGCCTGCCTCCCGACGTTGCACCAGGGTCGCTCCGCCTACACAGTAGACGAATCGGACGATTCGCTCAATGCTTCGACGAGTACGGCGGGTTGCGGCGTGGGATGCGACTGCCGTCCTCGATCGCTGTCATGGCGAGTGGGTTGTCAGCGTCAGATTGCCCGACCGCTAAAAGCGGCTGCCACCACCGTGTCCTGTCATTTCGAGCGCGCACGCGAGAAATCTCCCCTGCATTTGAGGCAGTCGAACGGGGAGAGGACGGATTCTTCACTCCGTTCAGAATGACAGAGAAAGGGGTGGCTGCAGAACCCAACTGCATGCTATTTCACGCTAGTCGCTGCACTTGATGCTGTTCCCAGCAAGAGACGTCGTGTACACAGGAGCGGCAGCCGACCACGCCCTCTGTCATTTCGAGGCCGCAGCCGAGAAATCTCCCCCGGCCCGATACAGACGAATGTAGCCGCGCCCCAGCCCCGTTCTCTGTCATTCGACGCCCAGGGGGCACCCGGCAGTGAAGAATCCGTTCCCCGTTCGACTGCTTCAAACGGGTGGGAGATCTTTCAGTTGCGACCTCAATAGTCGACCGCAGTGAATCTGTCAGGCGAGAAACGTGCCCTTGATCCTGGCGTAGGGACAGCGCTGGCGCTGTCATCGAGGGGTGCCCTCTGGGCCGCGGCGACCCTCCTGCGCCGGGTGCCGACGGCCCGACGTGGCGACACCGCATCGGCCTCAAAATGTAGGGGCGTATTGCATACGCCCGGTCGGAACCACGGCCATCCAGCATGGGCACCCGGACATCGTGACCTCCGATCGGAACGAATCTGGGCCAAAACGGGCGTATGCGATACGCCCCTGCATTTCGGGGCCGACGTGGTGACGATGCGTCCAGAACGCCAATGTTTCAAGCGGGAGTGATCGCCTCACGGCGATGGACAAGCCGGGTCATGTCCCTACGGAGGTATCGGTGGCGGCTCGCTCACCTGACATATTCATTGCGCTCGACTACTCAAGATGACAGGACACGATGATGGCTGTCGCTGCCGACGAAATCACTGCAGTTGACTATTGAGTGCGCAGTCGCCGCGCTACTCCACGCTGGCGCGGTCGACCAGCTCGGTCAACACACCGGCGCAGGCGCGTGGGTGAACGAAGGCGATCAGCCAGTCGTGCAGTCCTCGTCGTGGCTGGCGGTCGATCAGCTCGACCCCTGCAGCGGCGAGGTGATCCAGCACCGCCGGCAGGTCGTCGACGAGGTAGGCGACGTGATGTACACCGGACCCGCGTGAATCGAGGAAGCGCCCGATCGGCGAGTCGTGCTCGATCGGCGAGAGGATCTCGATCCAGCTGTCACCGGCTCGCAGCGCCGCGATGTCGGCGTTCTGCTCGGCGACCCGCGTCACCGCGCCACCCGTGAAGCCGAGCGCGAGGTATTGCGCGACAGCGGCGGCGATGTCGGGCACGACGATCCCGAGGTGATGAATCGGTCCCGGTCGCAGCGCGTCGTGCAGCGCTATCTCATCGCTGGTCGGTACCACTCGCTCACTCTCTCCGTGGTTCGCGGCGCGTCAGTTCTTCGCCGCGTCGCGAATCGCCTGATTGCCGAAATAGGCGTTCAGTATGGTATTTGCCACCGGCCCGGCGTAGACCGATCCCGCGCCACCGCCGGCGATCATGACGGCCACACAGATCTCCGGATTTTCAAACGGGCCGAACGCAGT
>JADLEZ010000500.1 GCA_020845855.1 Burkholderiales bacterium | reverse complement strand
GTGCGAGGTTCGTTGCTGCCGCGCCCGCAAGACGAGAATCGAATCTGACCCTATTTGAGGAACGGCAGCGCCTCCGCCAGCAGCAGCTCCGGCGCCTCCTCCGCGATGTAATGCCCGCAGGGCAACGACTTGCCCTGCCACCGCCGCGCGACGCGGCGCATCTCCGTTGCGGGATCGAAGCACCGGCCGATCACGCCGTCCGCCCCCCAGAACGACAGCGTCTCGCACTCGATCATGCGGCCGGCCGCGCGGTCGGCGCGGTCGTGGACAAGGTCGATGCCGATGCCCGCGCGATAGTCCTCGCAGATGCCGTGCGCCGTCGCCGGGTCGCGCAGGCAGCGCAGGTACTCCGCGTACGCCTCCGGCGCGAACGGCGCGAGCCCGGCGCGGCGCGCCCCCATCGTGGCCGCGAGATACAACTCCGGGTCGGCGCGGATCGCGGTCTCGGGGAACGGCGCCGGGCGCACGAGGAAGAACCAGTGCCAGTACGCGCGCGCGAAATCGAACCCGGTCTGCTCGTACATGGCGAGCGTGGGGGCCACGTCGAGGGTCACGAGCCGGGTCACGACCCCGGGGTGGTCGACCGCCATGCGCATCGCCGCGCGCGCGCCGCGGTCGTGCGCCATCACCGCGAAGGCGTCGAAGCCGAGCGCGCGCATCGCCGCCACCTGGTCCTGCGCCATCACCCGCTTGCCGTAGTTCTCGTGCTCGGGCAGTCCCGCGGGCTTGCCGCTGTCGCCGTAGCCGCGCAGGTCGGTGGCGACCACGGTGAATTCCTGCGCGAGGCGGTCCGCGACCTTGTGCCACATCGCGTGCGTCTGCGGGTGACCGTGCAGCAACAGCAGCGGCGGGCCCTTGCCGCCGACCACGGCGCGGATCGGCACGCCCATCCCGGCGACATCCTCGCTGCGGAATCCCGTGAACATGCGCATCCCCGGCGTTGGTTGCCAATGAACATCGTAGACTAGCGGCATGCACACCGTCGACCTGCGCATCGACGCGGCCTGGATCGTGCCCGTGGAGCCCGCGGGGACGCTCACCGGCCACGCGCTGATCGTCGACGGCGGCCGCATCGCGGCGCTGCTGCCGGCAGGCGACGCCGACCGGCAGTTCGCGGCGCGCGAGACCAAGCGCCTCGCGTCGCACGTGCTGATCCCCGGCCTCGTCAACGCGCACACGCACGCGGCGATGACGCTCATGCGCGGCATCGCCGACGACCTGCCGCTCAAACCCTGGCTCGAGGAGCACGTCTGGCCGGTCGAACGGCGCTTCGCGTCGCCCGAGTTCGTCTACGACGGCACGTTGCTCGCGTGCGCGGAGATGCTGCGCGGCGGCATCACGGCGTGCAACGACATGTACTTCTATCCGGACGCCTCAGCGCGCGCGTACGAGGAAGCCGGAATGCGCGCGCTGGTCGGCGCGCCGATCCTCGACTTCCCCACGCCCTACGCGGCCGACGCCGACGCCTACATCACGCGCGGACTCGCCGCGCGCGACGCGTGGAAGCACGTGCCCACGCTCACCTTCGCGCTTGCGCCGCACGCCCCGTATACCGTCGGGGACGCGACGTTCGCTCGGATCGTGATGTTCGCGCGCCAGCTCGACCTGCCGATCGAGACGCACGTCGCCGAGACGCGCGCCGAGGTCGCGGGCACCGGCGAGTCCTCGCTCGCGCGGCTCGATCGCCTCGGCGTCACCGGCCCGTCGTTCATCGCGATCCACGCCGTGCACGTGGACGAAGTCGACCGCTCGCTGTTGGCCCGGCACGGCTGCCATGTCGTGCATTGCCCGGCGTCGAACATGAAGCTCGCGAGCGGCATCGCGCCGGTTACCGCACTCGTGGAGGCGGGCGTCAACGTGGCGCTGGGCACCGACGGCGCGGCGTCCAACAACCGCCTCGACATCCTGTCCGAGATGCGTCTGGCCGCCCTGCTCGCCAAGGTCGCCACTGGCAACGCCATCGCACTCCCGGCGCCCGCGGTGCTCGCGATGGCGACACTCAACGGCGCACGGGCGCTGGGGCTCGATGCGGTCACGGGATCGCTCGCGCCGGGCAAGGACGCGGACGCAGTGGCGATCGACCTGTCGGCCGCCGCCACGCAGCCCGTGTTCGATCCCGTGTCGCATCTCGTCAACGCGGTCGACCGCTCTTTCGTGAGCGACGTATGGGTGCGCGGCGCGCATGTCGTTGCCGACGGCGAGGTGGCGACCATCGATACGACCGCTTTGCTCGCGCGCGCGCGCGCGTGGCAGCGGAGGCTCAAGACATGAATGTGGATCCGGCCGAGCTCGCCAAGTTCTCCGACATCGCGCATCGCTGGTGGGACCCGGCGAGCGAGTTCCGTCCGCTGCACGAGATCAACCCGCTGCGCTTGCGCTGGATCGCGGACATGGCGGGCGGGCTCGCCGGCAAGGACGTGCTCGACGTCGGTTGCGGCGGCGGCATCCTCGCCGAGGCGATGGCGCGCGAGGCTGCGCGCGTGACCGGCATCGACCTGTCGGACAAGGCGCTCGGGGTCGCGCGCCTGCACGGCCTCGAGTCCGGCATCGAGGTCGATTATCAGTTGATAGCGGCGGAGGCGATGGCCGACGCCGCCCCTGGGCGCTACGGCGTCGTGACCTGCATGGAAATGCTCGAGCACGTGCCCGACCCGGCGTCGGTCGTGCGCGCGTGCGCCGTGCTCGCTGCCCCCGGCGCGACCGTCGTGTTCGCCACCCTCAGCCGCAATCCCAAGTCGTATGCCCTCGCGATCCTCGGCGCGGAGTACGTACTGGGCCTGTTGCCGCGCGGCACGCACGACTGGAGCAAGTTCATCCGCCCGTCCGAGCTCGCGCGTTATGCGCGCGTCGCCGGGCTCGACCTGCATGCCGTCACCGGCATGACCTACAACCCGCTCACGCGCGTGTACGGCCTCGAGGACGACACGTCCGTCAACTACCTCGCCGCCTTCCGCAAGGCCAGCCGTGCCCGTGCCTAGGCCGCTGACCGTCAGCGCCGTCCTGTTCGACCTCGACGGCACGCTCGCCGACTCGGCGGGCGACCTAGCGCTCGCGCTCAACCGGATTCGCGAGGCGCGCGGGATGCCGCCGATGCCGCTCGCGGAGCTGCGCCCGCACGCCTCCTCCGGCGCACGCGGGCTCCTGCATCGCGGCATGGACGTGACACCGGAACACGCCGAGTTCGCCGCGCTGCGCGAGAGGTTTCTCGCCAACTACGAGGCGTGCCTCGCCGAAACGACCACGCTGTTCGCCGGCGTGCCGGAGCTGCTCGACGCAATCGAGTCGCGCGGCTTGCGCTGGGGCATCGTCACCAACAAGGTCGCGCGCTACACCGATCCGGTGTGCGCCGCGCTCGACCTTGCCGCACGCGCCGCGGTCGTGGTCGCCGGCGACACCACACCGCACGCCAAGCCGCACCCCGCGCCGCTGTGGCACGCCGCGAGCGCCATGGGGGTCGCGGCCGAAGCCTGCGTGTACGTCGGTGACGACTTGCGCGACATCGAGGCGGGACGCGCGGCGGGCATGGCCACGGTAGTCGCGGGTTACGGCTACATGGGCACCGGTGGGGATCCGCGCCGTTGGCCGGCGGACGGATGGATCGACCGCCCGCTGGATCTATTGGCGTGGTTGCCCGATAGGTAGGGTCCGCCCTATGGACAACTCCCCGCGTTGAGCAGCAGCCATTCGCGCGGCTGGCCGTCGCGCGTGCCCACGATGCGCACCTGCTGCTGCGCGGCGAGCGGACGCAGCACCGCGTTCACCACGTCCTCCGGCGCCGTCAGCGGAACGCCGTTGGCCTGCAGCAGGCGATCGCCCTTCTTCATCGCGAGCATGGTGACGAAGCCGCTGTCGTCGCGCACGGTGAGCGCTCCCGGCTCGGGTGTCACCAACGCCGCCCAGCTCTCGGGCTTGGCGATGATGCCCTGGAACAGCTCCGCGTTCAGACGCAGCACGTTGCCGCGAAAGTTGGCCGGCGGCAGGCACGCCGGATTGCGCGCCCTCGCGGCTGCCGCGGTCGCGACGGTTGCCGGCTTCGGCGCGGGCTGGCCGCGCAGCGCGATGCGGCGCTCGCCGCCGGCATCGCGAATGGTGATGCCGTCGACGCGCACTTCGGTCAGGCGCGCGCCTTGCGCGATGTCCTGTCCCGCAGCCACCAGGCGCGGCCCCGCCGGCAGGCGGAACAGCGCCCAGCCCTTGCCGTCGCGCTCGGCGAAGATGCCGATGAGCCGCGTGTCGCCGGACAGCACCGCCTCGTCCTTCGGCGGCGGCGCGGGTGCCACACCCGGCGCGGCGAACAAACCGGACGCCAGGATCGCGGCCGCGGGATCGGCGGGCGCGGCGGACACGATGTGCACGGGACGCGGGCCGAATGCGCGCCAGCCCCAGAAGGCGACGACTGCCGCGAACGCGACGACGGCGGCCAACGTGGCAAGGGCTGCCAGCGCTCGCATCATCGGATGATTGCCTCGCCGCTATAATCTTCGCTGTCTTCGCCCAAGAGTGTCGCTCGCGTGAATCCCAGGCTCGGCTTGCTCCAACCCTATCCGTTCGAGAAGCTGCGCACGCTGTTCGCGGGTGTTTCGCCCGATCCCGCCAAGCGCCCGATCAGCTTGTCCCTCGGCGAGCCGCGCCATCCGACGGCGCGCGTCGTCACCGAAGCCTTGACGGCAGCCATGGGTGCGCTCGCGAATTATCCCACGACCCTCGGCCCCGCCGCGCTGCGCGAGGCGATCGCCGGCTGGCTTTCGCGCCGCCACGACCTGCCGCCGCTCGACCCGCTGACGCAGGTGCTGCCCGTGCTCGGCAGCCGCGAAGCGCTGTTCGCGTTCGGGCAGGTGGTGATCGACGGGTCGCGACCCAACGCGACGGTCGTGGTGCCCAACCCCTTCTACCAGATCTACGAAGGCGCGGCACTGTTGGCCGGCGCGCAGATCCATTGCGTCAACGCGTTGCCCGAGTCGGGATTCGCGCATGACTTCGCGGGCGTGCCGCAGGAAGTCTGGGCGCGCACGCAGCTTCTTTACGTTTGCTCACCGGACAACCCGACCGGCCGCGTGCTCGACCAGGCCGCGTGGCGCGAGCTCTTCGCGCTGTCCGACCTGTACGGCTTCGTCATCGCCTCCGACGAGTGCTACTCCGAGATCTACTTCGAGGAAGGCAAGCCGCCGCTGGGCGCGCTGGCCGCCGCGCAGGCGGAAGGCCGCGACGGCTTCCCGCGCCTGGTCGTGTTCGGCAGCCTCTCCAAGCGCTCCAACGCGCCCGGACTGCGCTCGGGTTACGTGGCCGGCGACCGCGCGCTGCTGCGCGCGTTCCTGCTCTACCGCACCTATCACGGCAGTGCCATGTCCGGCGCGGTGGCGGCGGCGAGCACCGCGGCGTGGCACGACGAGGTCCACGTGCGCGAGAACCGCGCCGAGTATGCCGCCAAGTTCGCGCGCCTGCAGCCCGAGGTCAGCGCGGTCCTGCCGTGCGCGATGCCGCAAGCGGCGTTCTACCTGTGGGCGCAGACCCCGATCGGCGACGTCGAGTTCGCGCGGCGCCTGTTGGCGGAAGAGAACGTCTCGGTCCTGCCGGGCAGCTTCCTTGCCCGCGACGCGCACGGCGTCAACCCGGGCCGCGACCGCGTACGCCTCGCCCTCGTCGCCAGCCGCGCGGAATGCGCCGAAGCCGTCGCGCGCGTGGTCGCCTTCACCAAGCGCTTGACGGCGTAGCCCGGACGGTCCGGGCGGCTTACCGCGCCCGGCTATAATCGCGTCTTTTCCCGGCTCGTCCATGAATTCACTCGCTGCCGTCATCGACGCCGCGTGGGAGACGCGCACCACGCTCTCGCCCGCCGCCGCGCCCGCCGAAGTGCGCGACGCCGTCGCGCATGCGATCGCCGAGCTCGACGCCGGCCGCCTGCGCGTGGCCGAGAAGCAGGCGAGCGGCTGGATCACCCATCAATGGATCAAGAAGGCGGTGTTGCTGTCGTTCCGGCTTGCCGACAACGCGGCGATGGGCCCGCCGCCCGAGCGCGCGCCGTTCCGGTTCTACGACAAGGTGGCCACCAAGTTCGCGCGGTTCTCCGAGGCCGAGTTCGCGCAGGCAGGCGTGCGCGTGGTCCCGCCCGCGGTCGCGCGCCGCGGCGCGTACATCGCGCCCAACGTGGTGCTGATGCCGTCGTACGTGAACATCGGCGCGTACGTCGACGAAGGCACGATGGTGGACACCTGGGCCACCGTCGGCTCCTGCGCGCAGATCGGACGCAACGTGCACCTGTCGGGCGGTGTGGGCATCGGCGGCGTGCTCGAGCCGCTGCAAGCGAACCCCACGATCATCGAGGACAACTGCTTCATCGGCGCGCGCTCGGAAGTCGTGGAGGGCGTCATCGTCGAGGAGAACTCGGTGCTCGGCATGGGTGTCTTCATCGGTCAGAGCACCAAGATCTACGATCGCGAGCGCGACAGTGTGAGCTATGGCCGCGTGCCCGCCGGCTCGGTCGTGGTCGCCGGCAGCCTGCCGTCGGGCAAGGGTGGCTGCCACCTGTACTGCGCGGTGATCGTGAAGCAGGTCGACGCCGGGACGCGTTCCAAGACGAGCATCAACGAATTGCTGCGGGCCTGATGTCGGTTCCCTTGAAGACCCCCGACGAGATCGAGGGGATGCGCGTCGCGGGACGCCTCGCCTCGGAGCTGCTCGACCACCTCACGCCGTCCGTCCAGCAGGGGGTCACGACGAAGGAGGTCAACGACCTCGCGCATGCGTACATGGTGAACGTGCAGCACACGACCCCGGCCACTCTCAACTACGCGCCGCCGGGGCACGCGCCCTACCCCGCGTCGCTGTGCACGTCGGTGAACCACGTCGTGTGCCACGGCATCCCGGGCGACAAGAAGCTGAAGGACGGCGACATCGTCAACATCGACGTGACCGTCATCAAGGACGGCTACCACGGCGACACCAGCCGCATGTTCCTGGTCGGCAAGCCGTCGATTCAGGCGAAGCGCCTGTCCGACATCACCTACGAGGCGATGTGGCGCGGTATCCGCAGCGTGCGTCCCGGCGCGCACTTGGGCGACATCGGCGCCACCATCCAGCGCTTCGCGGAAGGACACGGCTATTCGATCGTGCGCGAGTTCTGCGGGCACGGCATCGGCCGCCAGTTCCACGAGGAGCCGCAGGTGCTGCACTACGGCCGCCCGGGCACTGGGCTCGAGCTCCAGCCCGGCATGATCTTCACCGTCGAGCCGATGGTCAACGCCGGCCGCCCGGGTATCCGCTGTCTCGCCGACGGCTGGACCATCGTGACGGCCGACCACTCGCTGTCGGCGCAGTGGGAGCACACGGTGCTGGTGACCGCGGACGGCTACGAGGTGCTCACCGTCTCCGCGGGATCACCCCCACCGCCCTAGGGTCAGATCCGATTTTCGCAGGGTCAGATCCGATTTTCGCTAGGGTCAGATCCGATTTTCGCCTTGCGGGCGCGGCGGCACGGTGTGGCGTGTTGCGGAAGGCGTAGCAGAAAATCGGCTCTGACCCTATGGTTCGATGATGCAGCCGAGATTCGACTCTGACCCCATTTAGGAATTGAGTATCGACTCTGACCCCATTTCCGGTTGGCGCGACACCCTGCGCGCCGAGCGCGCGGCCCTGCGCGACGCCTTCTTCGCCGCGCCCGACACCGCGCGCCTGCTGCGCGATCACGCGCATCTCGTCGACCGCGTGATTCGCGGCGTCTACGCCGCATGCGCGATGCCGGAGGGGCCGTCCGCCGTCGCGGTGGGCGGCTACGGTCGCGGCCAGCTCTATCCGCACTCCGACGTCGACGTGCTGATCCTGCTGCCGTCCGGCACCGCGCCCCCGGCGCAGGCGATCGAGCGCTTTTTCGCCGGACTCTGGGACGTCGGTGTCGAGCTTTCGCACGCGGTACGCACCCTCGACGAGTGCGAGCAGGAGATGGCGGGCGACGTGACGATCCGCACCAGCCTCCTCCAAAACCGCCATCTCGCCGGATCGCGCGCGCTGTACCGCCAGTTCCGCCGCCGCTTCACCGCGAAAATGGACGTCCGCGCCTTCTACGATGCGAAGGCCCTCGAGCAGCAGCAGCGGCACTTGAAGTACCAGGACGCGGTGTACAACCTCGAGCCCAACGTCAAGGAAAGTCCCGGCGGCTTGCGCGACCTGTCGTCGGTGCTGTGGATCGCACATGCCGCGGGCTTCGGCAGCACCTGGCGCGAGCTCGCGCGCAAGGGCCTCATGACCTCCGGCGAAGCGCGCGCGGTGGCGCGCCAGGAGCGCCTGATCGGCGGCCTGCGCATTCGCCTGCATTACCTCCTCGGCCGGCGCGAGGACCGCCTCGTGTTCGACGCCCAGGCCGCGCTCGCGAAGCAGCTCGGCTTGTCCGATACGCGCGCCAAGCGCGCGAGCGAGCAACTCATGCAGCGCTACTACCGGGCGGCCAAGCTCGTGCGCCAGGTGAACACGATCCTGCTGCAGAACCTGCACGCGCAGCTCAACCCGGCAGCCACCGCGCCCGTTGCGCTCGACGACGAGTTCCAGGTGGCCGACGAGCTCCTGGACTTGCGCGACGAGAACCTGTTCGTCGCGCGCCCCGCGGCGATCCTCGACGCCTTCCTCCTGCTGCAAGAGCACCGCGAATTGAAGGGCATGACGGCGCGCACGCTGCGCGCGCTATGGCACCACCGGCACCTCATCGACGCGAGCTTCCGCGGCGACCCCGCCAACCGCGAGCGCTTCATCACCATGTTCCGCATCGAGCGGGGCTTGCTGCACGGCCTGCGCCGCATGAACCTGTACGGCGTGCTCGGAGCGTACCTGCCGGTGTTCGGACGCATCGTCGGCCAGATGCAGCACGACCTCTTCCACGTGTACACCGTGGACGAGCACATCCTGATGGTGATCCGGAACTTGCGCCGCTTCACCGAGGCGCAGCACGCGCACGAGTACCCGCTGTGCTCGCGGCTCATGGCCGACTTCGAGCGGCGCCACTTGCTGTACGTCGCGGGGCTTTTCCACGACATCGCCAAGGGGCGCGGCGGCGACCACTCGACGCTCGGCGCGCGCGACGCGCGGCGCTTCTGCCATGAGCACGGGCTGGCGGACGAGGACGGCGAGCTCGTCGCGTGGCTCGTCGCCCAGCACCTCGTCATGTCGCAAACCGCGCAAAAACAGGACCTCTCCGACCCGGACGTGATCGCGGCCTTCGCCCGCAAGGTCGGCAGCGAGCGCCGGCTGCAGGCGCTTTACCTCCTGACGGTGGCCGACGTCCGCGGCACGAGTCCCAAGGTGTGGAACAACTGGAAGGGGAAGCTGCTCGAGGACCTGTATCACGCCACGCGCGCGTACCTGGGCGGGGCCACCGCCATGCGCACGGTGATGGACAGCATCGACGTCCGGCGCGCGGAGGCGCGGCGCCTGCTGCGGCTGTACGCGGTCCCCGAAGGCGCGGAGCAGAGCCTGTGGAAGCATCTCGACACGCCGTACTTCCAGCGCCACTCGGCCGACGAGATCGCGTGGCACGCGCGCCACCTGTACTGGCGCGTCGACAAGGGCGAGCCGGTGGTGAAGGCGCGCCTGTCGCGCGATGGGGCCGGCCTGCAGGTGCTGGTCTACGTCCCGGACCAGAAGGCGCTGTTCGCGCGCCTGTGCGGCTTTTTCGGGCGCATCGGGCTGTCGATCTACGACGCGAAAGTCCACACCACGCGCAACGGCTACGCCCTCGATACCTTCGCGCTCAACGATCCGGCGCAGCGCGGTGGCTCCTATCGCGAAACGCTCTCGCTGGTCGAAACCGAGCTTGCGCGCGAGCTCCGGGAGCAGCCGCCGCTGTC
>JADLEZ010000499.1 GCA_020845855.1 Burkholderiales bacterium | reverse complement strand
GGCGCATTCACATCCCGCCTCGGCGGGCGTCGAGCAGGCGTCGCACCGTCTGCATCGCCGGCGCACCGCCTTTCATCATGTAGGCGAGCGGTGTGCCGCCCCCGAAAATGCGGTTGCTATTCGGAAGCCGCACCCATTCGTCCGCGAGCGGCCGGCCGTGAAGAACGTTCAGCGCCTTGAAGATGCCGATGAGATAGGAGATGCGCAGCAGCTTGTCGGCGTCGAGCACCCGGCCTTTCGCGCTCTTCTTCATCTCGTAATACGGGCCGTTGGTGACACCGCCGAGCAGCTGGCGTGCGTCCGCGTCGCGCAAGCTCCACCGGTCGGCAATTCTGAAGAACGCCCCCAGCGCCGGGGGACTCAGACGTTCACGCTCAGGCCTCGCGGCGAGGTCGACCACCGGCGAGGGCTCGTAGCGCGTCGCGGGGTAGGTCAGGGTCGCCATCGATGTCTCCTATCCAGGAGGTTATACACTCCTAAAAAAGAGAGATCAAGATTCCTGCCCATGAAGTCCACGGCGCCGGCGCAGCCGGCGCTTCCGAACGTTACGGTCCGGCGAACGGCCGCGTCTCCGTGTCTTGCGGGATCAGCGTGGACAGCACGGCCTCGACGCGCACCGGCAGGCCGGTGGTGCCCGCGATCGGCACGTTGTGGCCGGACGGACCCGGCGGCCGCACGATCGCCTCGTCGACGCGGGACAGCACGTACGGGAAGAACGGGTTGGACGGCAGGCGCGTCAGGAAATCCTGGTCGACCAGCAGCGCCCCGCGCTCGCCGCGCGCGTCCATCGCGCCCAGGTTGTAGCCGTAGTCGTCCTTGGTCCGCGGATCGGGATGCATCCCGTACAGCGGATCGTCCATCGGAATCGGGATCGAGAGGTGCGACAGCGAGAAGATGTCCTTGGGATAGACGAGATCGAGCGGGCGCACCACGGCTTTGAGCTCGCCCGGTGCGATGCTGCGCTCGACCGTGGCCTCGCTCTTGTCGTCGGCGTTGGCGATTACCGTGAAGCGATAGGTCTGCGGCGTGGTCGGCGTCAGGCGCTCTACCGCCACGTAAGCCGAGGGCCGCAGCAGCGGCTCGAACTTCAAGGTCCGGTTCACGTCGAACAGCACGATCTCGCTGCCGTTGTCCGGCAGGTGCGCGTACAAGGCGGTGAGGATCGCGGGCGTGCTCACCGTGAAGTCGATCACCGACTGGAAGGTGAGCACCGGCGGAATCTCCTTCAGATTGCTCGCGCGCGCAAGCCGCTGGATCTGCGCCTGCAAGGCGTCGGTCAGGCGGAACGACTGCCGCCCGCCGTTGACCGGGAACGAGTTGTACTTGAACGGGTTGAACTCGGGCAGGATGGAAAGCCACGCCGCGCCCGCGAACGGCGGCAGCAGCGCCGGCAGCCCGGCGAGCCCGGCGAAGCGCGCGAAGCGGGTGATCCCGATCATCGGGGTGAACAGCACGATCCGGTCCGCGCGCGCGAGGCGCGAGTCCTCCAGCGCATCGAGGGAGTGTTTCATCGCGAGCGCGCCGCCGTTGGAGAACCCGGCCAGGTGCAGCGGCGCGGGAGCGGGAACGCGCCGCCGCGCTTCGCGCACCGCGAGGCGCGTGGCCGCCATCCAGTCTTCCCAGCGAACCTCGGCGAGTCCCGCCGGCACGGTCCCGTGGCCGGGCAAGCGGATGCCGATGGCCACGAAGCCGCGGTCGCGATAGCGCTGCGCGACGTGACGCAGGCTGTACGGCGAATCGGTCAGGCCGTGCAGCAGGACCACGACGCCGACGGGCTTGCCCTCCGGCTCCATCACGTACGAGCGATTCCAGTTGCGCGCAAGCCGCGGCGGGTACACCGGGCTCGCCTCGAAGTAGCGATTGACCGGAACGCGCTCGTCGGGCGGGAGCTTCTGGCTCACCTCCCGGCGAATGCTCTCCATGATCGCGTCTTCCTGCGCGAGGTAGCGTGCCCAGTCGGCGTTGTCGAGTTGCTCCTCGGTGAGCTCCACGGGCACGAACGTGTGCCACGGCTGCAGCGGCGGCCCGCTCAGCGAGTTGTACGAGCGCACGGCGAGCATCACCACGCCCACGACGATGATCAGCGCCAGCGCCCACTTCAGCACGGCGCGCACCGCGGTCATTGGCCGGCCTTCGCGATGGGCGACGCGCCGGCCGCGGCGATGCGCCGCAGCGTTCGCGGATTCGTGGTGCGGAATTCGAGCTCGATGCGCAGCCGCTCGATCGGCGCGCCGCGGGCGCCGGCCCGCTTCAGCACGAATCCGTCGGGGCCTTCGCGCAGTCCCTTGCCGGCAGCCGCGTCGGCGAGCGTGATCCAGCCGCCCCGCTCGTCACGCCGGCCCTGGACGCGAACCCGCCTAAGTCCCGTGCCCTCGACCGCGACGACGAATCGCTCGGCGTGCCGCACGGCATCCGGCAGTCCCGGCGGCGACACCAGCACCACCCGGCGGTTGGGATCGGGCTGCAGGCGGACCGTCCCGTCCACGGCCAGAATCCGGCCGCGCTCCGCGGTCCAGCCGCCGTCGGGGGGCACGGCCGGCGCGCCGAACTGCCACGACAACGACGGCGCATCCGCGGGTTGCGCGGCCTGCGCGAGCGCTATGAACGGCCACGCGAGGCTCGCGGCGAGGGCTGCGGCCGCGAGGAGCCGCATGGAACAACCGCGATCGTGCGTCACCGTACCCGCGCTCCCTTAATCCAACTGCGCACCAGCGCGACCAGCGAGGCGCCGGTGAGCATGCCGAGGACGTAGATGCCGAGCACCAGCAGCGAAACCGGAAGCGTGAGGCTCGCGTTGAACAGCGAGATGGTCGCGGTCTGCAGGTTCTGGAACTTGAACAGGACCACCACGCCCGTGAACACCACGATCAGAGCGATGTAGACGAATCTCATGAAGACCTCCAAAGCCGGGCGCACCCGCAGGCCCATTCGGGCCCGTCCGAAACCGCGAGCGTAGCAAACGCCGGGCGGCTACACGTTGGTTTACGTATTCTGCCGCTCACGGCGGTGAGGCAGCACCGTGCGTCGGCGCCGCAACCGCCGGGTCGCGCAACCTGCGCCGCGCGAGCATGCAGGCGACCACGAACCCCGCGCCCGCCGCGGCGAGATGCTTGAGCGTGTGGCCGCTGACGACGTGCGCCGCGCCGAAGATCCGGCCATCGAGGGCTTCCAGGACCTTGCTCGCCGCATACCAGCCGAACACGTAGTACAGGTCGTTGCCGCGCGTGTAGCGCGACGGATACAGGAGCGTGACCAGCAGCAGGAGCAGCATCGAATAGCCCTGCAGGATGGCATAGGGCAGGACGTTGCCGGCGCCCGCGCGCTCGGTCCACTCCCAATACATCACCGACGCGGCGCCCACCGCGAGCATGGGCACGAGAAGCCTGATCCCGGCGCGCACGCTGACGCGATCGGCGATCTGGCTCGCCAGGATGCCCATGAAGGCGACGGTCATCGGCAGCCGGTCCCAGAACAGGCGCGGATTGTCCGGTGCCATGTGGTAGTACGCGGACCCTGCCGACGTGAGCGCGAGGCCGATGAAGAAGGCGACGTACGGCCATCGCTCCACCGGCCGCTCGAAGGCGTCGCGGCGGACGGCGACGACGGCGAGCCCCGCCACACCCGCGGCCAGGAAGGCGACGTTGGACGCGACGTCGAGGAAGTTCGCGACGCCGAGCCACCCGCGCCGGTCGGCGAAGTGGTGGTAGGCGAGCGGCTGCGCCACGCGCGGCAGCAGGAGCGCGGCGAGCACGCACACGACCGTGAACGCGGCCAGCCACCAGGCGCGCCGCGTCATCGGGCGTAAACCTTCTCGTTATTGCGCGGCGGGTCCGACTGCATTTACTCTCGTCTGGCAGTTCGTTGAAAATCCCACTGTGTCATCCCGAGGAGCGAAGGCGACGAGGGATCTGCTTTACGCAACTCGCTGATTCGACGCGAAAGCGGATCCCTCGCTTCGCTCGGGATGACACGGTTATAGGGAGCAACGCGCCAATTTCAACAGACTGCGCGGAAGCTTCGGAGGACCAAGGATGAAAGGAAGCTTGAGGTACGTCACGGCGGCGGCGATTGCAGGCGTGCTGCTGGCGGCCGCGCCGGCCGCCGTCGCGCAGGCGTTCATCAACCGCAGCGTCAACATGCGCGCCGGGCCCGACCGCGTGTTCCCGGTCGTGACCTGGCTGCCCGCGAACACGCCCGTGCGCGTGTTCGGCTGCACCAGCGGCTGGCGCTGGTGCGACGTCGCTTCCGGTCGCAATCGCGGCTGGGTGCACGCAAGCTACCTCTCGAACATGCCGCGGCAGCGCACGCCCATCGTCACTTTCGTGCCCGGGCCGTACTGGGATCTGCACTATCGGGGCCGGCCATGGTATCCGACCGCGCCGGGCTGGGCGGGCTGGGGCCAGCCATCGTGGCGCCCGCCGCCGCCGCCGCCGCCGCGGGTGCGCTGGTGAGCGATCCTACTGGCGCGGCCAGGAGTACGCGTTCCAGGTGCCGGTTGCCCTGGCCCAGGCGCCGCCGCCGTCGACCTGATCGTCGAGCTCGCAGGGGGCCGGCAAGATACGCCTGCCGCTCGCGTTGCGCGGTTCACGATGCAGCGGGTAGCGCAGCGCGGCTAGGTCCGGTACCCGGAACGCCTTGCCCTGACTCGTGGCAACAAGCTCGACGAGCTCCGGAATGCTGCGCACCTCGAGCTTGTGCATCAACCGCGACCGGTGGACCTTGACCGTGGCCTCCTGGCTCGCGAGCGCGTCCGCGATCTCCTTGTTGCGGCGGCCGGCAAGCACGAGGTCCAGCACCGCGCGCTCCCGCGGGGTCAGCCGGAAAAGCAGGGAGGTCGCCCGCTGCGCCGCGCTCTTTGCCCGATGGCGCTCGGCGCCGATCGCGTGCGCATGGGCGATCGCCTTGCCGAGCGCGTCCACCGACAGCGGCTTCAGGAGGTAGTCGACGGCGCCGCGCTTCATGGCGCTCGCGCAGTTCCCGACGTCGGCAACGTCGCTCATGCAAATCACGGGGATGTCGATGCCCCCGCCCACGAGCTCCTCCAGCACGCCGATGCCGCCCTCGGGCTCGATGAAGGCGTCCAACAGCACGCACGCCGGCACGTCGTTGTCGTTGCCGACCTCGCCGAGGAAGGCGGCGGCGGACTCGTACGCGACGGCCTCAAAGCCCAGCGTCGGAACGACGCGCACCAGGTCGCGAACGACCTCCCCATCGTCGTCGACCACGTACACGATCTTGCGATGCATCATTTCGCATGTTTCCTAGAATTGTCAATGGCTTAACTATACCACGGCCCGAGGATTCCCCGCCCCGCTGCGCGCGCGTTCGTACATCTATGGTTTACTCGACGCCTTGCCGGAGCGCGGGATAGGCTTCGGTGCGCCACCGCGAGAGATCCGTATCCGTGGCTACGCTCGCCAATGAACTGCCCACTTGCCGACCGACCCCTCATCGCCGCCCTGCTGGTCGCCGCCTGCCTCGCATGGCCCGCGCCCGCGAGCGCGCAGCTCGACACCACGCGCAGCGCGCTCACCCTGCGCGCCGGGCCGGACCACGCGTTTCCCCAGGTGACGCGATTGACCAGCGGCGCCAACGTGCACGTGTTCGGTTGCGTCGAGGGCCCGCAGCGCTGGTGCGACATCCAGTCCGGCCGCGCCCGCGGCTTCGTGCCGGCGAGCGAGCTGTCGCAGTCGACCCGCGTGCGCAACGCGCCGGCGATCGCCTTCTCCGTCGCCGAATACTGGCAGGCGCACTACCGCAGGCGCGCGTGGTTCGCGAGCCTCGACCGGTGGCAGGGCTGGGGCACGCCGGGGTTCGTGCCCCCCGCGCCGGCGGGCCGGACCTCATGATCGCCGGGAAGTAACGCGGCCGCACTCATCTAGACAACGACCAGGGACAGGAGGAAACCGATGGCGCAGCTCGACGAAAAAATCTCACGGACAGCGCTGCTCGCGATGGTGGTCGGCGGCATGGTGGGTGCGGGCATCTTCGCGCTGCCGTCGCGGTTCGCCGGCGTCACCGGGCCGGTCGGCGCGGTCATCGCGTGGATCATCGCCGGCACCGGCATGTACATGCTGGCGCGGGTGTTCCAGTTTCTGGGCGAGCGCAAGCCCGATCTGGACGCGGGCGTGTTCGCCTACGCGAAGGAAGGCTTCGGCGACTATCCCGGCTTCCTCTCGGCGTTCGGCTACTGGATCGGCAGTTGCATCGGCAACGTCTCGTACTGGGTTCTGATCAAGTCCACCCTCGGCGCGTTCTTCCCGGTCTTCGGCGACGGCAACACCGTCGTCGCCATCGTCGTGGCATCGATCGGCATCTGGCTGTTCCACTTCCTCATCCAGCGCGGCACCCAGCAGGCCGCGGCGATCAACAAGATCGTGACCATCGCCAAGGTAGTCCCGATCCTGACGTTTCTCCTGATCCTGTTGGTCGCGTTCTAGCTCGACCTCTTCCGCTACAACCTGTACGGCGGGGATCTCACCAACGGCGTGTTCGAGCAGGTGAAGGCGACCATGCTCGTCACCGTGTTCGTGTTCCTCGGGATCGAAGGCGCAAGCGTGTATTCCCGCTTCGCGAAGGAGCGCAAGGACATCGGCTTCGCGACGATCACCGGCTTCATCATCGTGACGAGCCTCATGGTGCTGGTGACGCTGCTGCCCTACGCGGTACTCCAGCGCGCCGACATCGCGGGCCAGACGGCGCCGTCGATGGCGGGCGTGCTCGAGTCGGTGGTCGGCCCGTGGGGCCGGGTGTTCATCAGCGTCGGCGTCATCGTCTCGGTGCTCGGCGCCTATCTCGCCTGGACGCTGATCTGCGCCGAAGTGCTCTCGGCCGCGGCGCGCAACAAGGACATGCCCTCGGTGTTCGCCAAGGAGAACGCCAACAAGGTGCCGGTCGCAGCCCTTTGGCTAACCAACATCGTCGTCACGGTGATCGTGATCACGACCTACTGGTCGCGTGACGCTTTCAACCTGATGCTCGACCTCACGGCTGCGGTGTCGCTGATCCCGTTCCTGCTGTGCGCGGGCTACGGATGGATGATGGTCGCACGCGGCGAGACCTACGACACCAACCCGGAGGGCCGCACGCGCGACCTCTTCATCGCGATCGTCGCGACGATCTATTGCGCGTTCCTCGTCTACGCTGCCGGCTTGAAATTCGTCGTCCTGTCGGCGGTGCTGTATGGGCCGGGTACTATCCTGTACTTCTGGAGCCGGCGCGAGCAGGGGCTGCCGGTGTTCGCCAAGACTACCGACTGGGTCATCTTCATCCTCGCGATGATCGGCGCGGTGGTCGGCATCTACTGGCTCGCTACCGGGTACCTCGAGATCTAGGCCCAACCTTCAAGCAACGGAGCGGAAAAATCATGGCAAAGGCAGGTGAAATGAAGTTCGGGGTCCATTCGGAAGTCGGCCAGTTGCGCAAGGTGATGGTGTGCGCGCCGGGCCGCGCGCACCAGCGCCTGACGCCGTCGAACTGCGACCAGCTCCTGTTCGACGACGTGCTGTGGGTGGAGAACGCGAAGCGCGACCACTTCGATTTCGTGCAGAAGATGCGCGACCGCGGCGTGGACGTGGTGGAGATGCACAACCTGCTCGAGGAAACGGTCGCGGTCGGCCCGGGCAAGAAGTGGATCCTGGACAACCAGATCGTGCCGAACCAGGTCGGTCTCGGGTTCATCGACGAGCTGCGCAGCTACCTCGAGGGATTGTCGAACCGCGACCTCGCGGAGACGCTGATCGGCGGCCTGTCGACGCAGGAGTTTCCGGAATCGGTCGGGGGCAAGGCGCTCAAGGTCGTCAAGGAAGCCGCGGGCGGCACCGAGTACCTGCTGCCGCCGGTGCCGAACACGCTGTACACCCGCGACACGACTTGCTGGATCTACGGCGGCGTGACCTTGAATCCCCTCTACTGGCCGGCGCGGCACGAGGAGACGATCCTCACCACCGCCATCTACAAGTTCCATCCCGACTTCGCCGGCAAGGTCAACGTGTGGTGGGGTGACCCGACGCAGGATCATGGCCTCGCCACGCTGGAAGGCGGCGACGTGATGCCCATCGGCAAGGGCAACGTCCTGATCGGCATGAGCGAGCGCACCTCGCGCCAGGCGATCAGCCAGCTCGCGGCGGCGCTGTTCAAGAAAAAGGCCGCCGAGCGGGTGATCGTCGCGGCGATTCCGAAGATCCGCGCGGCGATGCATCTGGACACGGTGTTCACCTTCGCCGACCGCGACTGCGTGCTGCTCGCGCCGGACTTCCTCGCGAAGACGAACACGTTCTCCTACTATCCGAGCAACCACCCGAGCGGCGTCGAGTTCCGCGCGGAGAACAAGCCGTTCGTCGACGTGGTCGCCGCGGCGCTGGGCCTCAAGAAGCTGCGCGTGGTCGAGGCCGGCGGCACCGACTACCAGCGCGAGCGCACGCAGTGGGACAGCGGCGCCAACCTCGTCTGCGCCTCGCCGGGTGTCGTGTACGCCTACGACCGCAACACCTACACCAACACGCTGCTGCGCAAGGCGGGCATCGAGGTGATCACCATCGTCGGCGCGGAACTCGGGCGCGGGCGCGGCGGCGGCCACTGCATGACCTGCCCGATCATCCGCGACCCGGTCGACTACTAAGAATGCCGCCGGGCCGCCCCAAGGCATTCGTCCCCATCGGGGGAGGCGAGCGAAGCTCGCTTCGGGGGAAACTGTGGATCGCCGATGCGGAAGGCCGGTTTTGTCCGGCCGGTGGGCGACGAGCCCACCGGCCGCGTGGCGCTTCCGCTCGACTGCGCGCACAAGCATTTCGTTGAAATTCGGCTGCTCGCACTCCACCGGTGTCATCCCGAACGCAGAGAGGGATCCGCTGTCGCCGCGATTCAACGAGTTGCGTGAAGCAGATTCCTCGTCGCATGCGCTCCTCGGAATGACACAGGGGTATTTTCAACGAACTGCTCGTCTAGAAACCGGCGTCGCCGGGATCCCATGACCGACTCCTCGCGCGAAACCAAACCGGCGCCCCCTTCGCCAAGGGGCCTTTCACTCACCAGCGCCATCGTCCCCATCGCGAGCCTCATCGTCCTGGTGGGGCTGTCGTATTTCTTCTTCGGCGACGAGGGCGCGCTGGGTCCCAATCAGGTGGCGCTGACGGTGGCGACCATGATCGCGGTTTACATCGGCTGGCGCCACGGACACAGCCTCGAGGCGCTGCGCGACGCGGCGGTGGCGAGCGTGGGCTCGGGGATCGGCGCCATCTTCATCCTCTTCGCGGTCGGAGCGCTGATCGGGACCTGGGCGATGAGCGGCACGCTGATCGCGATGGTCTATTACGGACTCCAGCTCCTGAGTCCCCACTACTTCTACGTGACCGTCTGCCTCATCTGCGGCCTGATCTCGGCGAGCATCGGCAGCTCGTGGACGACCGTGGGAACGATCGGCATCGGCTTCATGGGCATCGCCGCCAACATGGAGCTCAGCCTCGCCATCACCGCCGGGGCGGTGATCTCCGGCGCGTACTTCGGCGACACGTCGTCGCCGCTGTCGGACTCGGCCAACCTCGCCGCCGCCACCAGCGACGTGGACCTGTACGGGCACGTGCGCGAGACGGCGCTCACCTCGGGCCTCGCCGTGCTCGTCGCCGCCGCGGTCTTCTTCATGCTGGGGCGCCCCGGCGATTTCGACGCCACCGCCAAGATGGCGGCGATCCGAAGCGCGTTCGACCTCTCGCTGTGGCTGTTCCTGCCGCTGGTCGTGGTGATCGGACTCGCCGTGTTGCGGGTGCCGGCCTTCACCGCGATCATGATCGGCGCCCTGACCGGGGGTGTGCTCGCCGTCGTGCTGGCGCCGGCCCGGGTCATCGCTTTTGCCGGCGCGGACGGCGCGGTGCCGAATGCCTTGCTGCTCGTCAAGGGCGTGTGGCTCGCGTTGGCCGACGGCTACAGGTCGAGTTCCGGGCACGTGGCGCTCGACCAGCTCGCCACCCGCGGCGGCATGAGCAGCATGCTCAACACCGTCTGGCTCATCATCACCGCGCTGGCTTTCGGCGGCGTGATCGAGAAGTCCGGCGCGCTCGAACGGCTCATGGCCCCCCTCGTGGCGAGGATCAAGTCGGCGACCGCACTCGTGGCCTCGACGGTCGGGTCGGTGGTCGCCACCAATGTCGCGACCGCCGACCAGTACATCGCGATCGTCATTCCCGGCCGCATGTTCAAGCAGGCGTTCGCCGAGCGGCGGTTGCCGCCGCACGTACTCTCGCGCACGATCGGCGCCTCGGGCACGCCCACCGGGGCGCTCGTCCCCTGGAACAGTTGCGGCGCCTACATGGCCGCAACACTCGGTGTCGCCACGTGGTCGTACGCGCCCTACGCGGTGTTCTGCGTGGCGAGCCCGCTCCTGGCCATCGCCGTGGTCGCCTTGGGGATCCGGTCCAAGGCCGCCCCGACCGGTACCTCTTAGTTCGCGCCCGCAGGTCCGGACCCGGTGTCCCCCGGTAAACTGGAGGGTTGCTGCAATCTGTCGCACGGATCGTATCGAATGCTCACGCCTGCCTACTTCCGAACGTCTTCCCCACGCAACCGATCCGTCGTCATCGCTCTCGCGGCGCTCCTCGGCATGACCGGCTGCCAGCGCGCGGAGGAAGCCCCGCCGCCCGAGGTGCGCCCGGTGCGCACGATGACCGTCACCAAGGCGGCGGCGGGCGACGTCGTCACGCTCACCGGCACGGTGCAGGCGCAAACCGAGATCAACCAGGCGTTCCGCATCGGCGGCCGCCTTGTCGAGCGCAGCGTGAGCGTGGGTGACCCGATTCGCCCCGGCCAGCCGATCGCGCGCCTGGATGACCAGAACGAGCAGACGTCGCTCATCGCCGCCCGCGCGCAACTCGATGCCGCGCGCGCAAGGCAGAACGAGGCGCAGAACATGTACGAGCGCATGCGCGACCTCGTGGCCGAGCGCGCCGTGTCGCAGGCGCAGTTCGAGTCGGCCGAGGCGGCCGCGCGCTCCGCGCGCTCGGCGGTGGAGGCCGCCTCCTCGCAGGTCACGCTGGCCGAGACGCGCGTCAGCGACACGCGCCTTGCGTCGAACGTCGCGGGGGTCGTGACCGCGCAAGGTCCCGAGCCCGGCGAGGTGGTCGGCGCCGGCCAGATGATCATCCAGGTCGCCCGCGACGGCGGGCGCGACGCCGTGTTCGACATGCCCGCGCGCGCCAAGGCGGTCACCACGCTCAACACCCCGATCACCGTGTCGCTCACGGCCGACCCGCGCGTGACCGCCAGCACCGTCGTGCGCGAGATCTCGCCGCGCGCCGACCCGCTGACCGGAACATTTCGCGTGCGCGCGCGAATCGACAAGCCGCCGGCCGACATGCGGCTCGGATCGACGATCACCGGCAGGCTCACGCTCGCGTCCGCCGAGGTCATCGAGATCCCGCCCTCGGCCGTGGTGCGCGCGGACCGCCAGACCGCGGTGTGGGTCGTCGACGCGAAGACGGGCACCGTGTCGTCGCGCCCGATCCAGATCAGGTCGTCGGACCCCAATCGCGTGGAGGTGGCCTCGGGCCTCAACCCGGGTGACGTGATCGTCACCGCGGGTGTGCAGGCCCTGCGTCCGGGCCAGAAGGTGAGCCTGCTGAAAGCGGCGCCGTGATCGGCCCGAACCTGTCGGCATGGTCGCTGCGGCGGCCATCGCTGGTCATCTTCCTGATGATCGTCGTCGTGGCCGCGGGGGTGCTCGCGTTCAAGAACCTCGGCCGCGACGAGGACGCGCCGTTCACCGTGCGCACCATGATCGTCGCCGCCGCGTGGCCGGGTGCGACCGTCGAGGAAACGCTGTCGCAGGTCACCGAGCGGCTCGAGCGCACGCTGCAGGAAACGCACAAGTTCGACACCATCCGAAGCTACACGACCGCCGGCCAGACCACGATCTTCGTCGACCTCGACGAAACCACCGACACCAAGGACATCCCCGACGTCTGGTACCGCGTCCGCCGCAACATCGGCGACATGCGCCTCACCCTGCCGCAGGGCGTGATCGGCCCGTTCTTCAACGACGACTTCGGCGACACCTTCGGCATCATCTACGGCTTCACCGCCGACGGCTTCAATTTCCGGGAGCTGCGCGACTACGTCGAGGATGCGCGCTCGCGGATCCTGCAGGTGCCGGACGTGGCCAAGGTCGAGATCCTGGGCGCGCAGGACGAGCGCATCTACATCGAGTTCTCGCCCGCGCAGCTCGCGAGCCTGCGGCTGGACTACGGAACGATCATCGCCACGCTGCAGGCGCAGAACGTCCTGCGGCCGGCCGGGGTCATCCAGGCCGACCGTGAGCGCGTGTACCTGCGCGTCACCGGCGCCTTCGACAACGAGAAGGACATCGCGGACGTGAGCATCGCCTCGGGTGATCGCATCTATCGCCTCGGCGACATCGCCAAGGTGTACCGCGGCACCGTCGACCCGCCGACTCCCATGTTCCGCGTCAACGGCAAGCCCGCGATCGGGCTCGCCATCGCGATGCGCGACCGCGGCGACATCCTGGCGCTGGGCAAGAACATCCGCGCCACGATGGCCGACATCAAGGCGGCGCTACCGGTCGGCATCGAGCCCGTGCTGGTCGCCGACCAGTCGAGCATCGTCGACCATGCGATCAACGACTTCCTCCTGTCGCTGTACCAGGCCATCGCCATCATCCTGGCCTGCAGTTTCCTGAGCCTCGGCGTGCGCCCCGGCATCATCGTCGCACTCGCCATCCCCATCACCCTGGCGCTGGTGTTCGCGGTGATGGACGTGATGCACATCAATCTGCAGCGCGTATCGCTGGGCGCGTTGATCATCGCGCTCACGCTGCTGGTCGACGACGCGATGACCACGGTCGACGCGATGCTGCGGCGCCTGAAAGCCGGCGACGACAAGGACGCCGCCGCGTCGTTCGCCTACAAGTCGCTCGCGGCCCCCATGCTGATGGGCACGCTGGTCACCATCGCGAGCTTCGTGCCGGTGGGATTCGCGCCCGGCGGCGCGAGCGAGGTGCTGTCCTCCCTGTTCTGGGTGGTCGCGATCGCGCTGATCGCATCCTGGCTGGTCGCCGTGGTGTTCGGCCCGATCCTCGGCAAGGCGATCCTCAAGGTGCCGGAACAGAAGGGCGATGCGAAGCCGTCGAAGCTCGTGTCCGCCTATGCGGCGTTCCTGGGTGCGGCGATCCGCTTCCGCTGGCTGACCATCGGCCTCACCGTCGGCGCCTTCGTGGCGGCTATGTACATGCTGCAGTTCGTGCCCCGGCAGTTCTTCCCCTCGTCGGACCGCCCGGAGCTCCTGGTCGATCTCACGCTGCGCCAGAACGCGTCGATCCGCGCCAGCGAAGACACCGCCAAGCGCGTGGAGGCGCTGCTCAACGGCAATCCCGACGTCGAGCGCTACAGCACCTACGTCGGCCGCGGCGCCATCCGCTTCTACCTGCCGCTGTCGGTGCATCTGGCCAATCCCTTCTTCTCGCAGATCGTGGTCATCGCCAAGAGCATCGAGGCGCGCGACCGCCTGCAAGAGAGCCTCGAAAAGAAGCTCGCGGTGGACTTCCCGGAGGTCGTGTCGCGGGTGTCGCCGCTGGAGATGGGGCCGCCGGTCGGCTGGCCGGTCCAGTACCGCGTCACCGGTCCCGACAAGGACCAGGTGCGCCGGATCGCGCAGGATGTCGCGGGCATCATGGGCACGGACACGCGCGTGCGCACGGTCAACTACGACTGGATGGAGCCCGCGCGGCAGGTCCGGGTGCACATCGACCAGGACGAGGCGCGGCGGCTGGGGGTGAGCTCGCGTGCGATCGCGGCCGTGCTCAACGCCTCGGTCGCCGGGTCGACGATTACCCAAGTGCGCGACGACATCTACCTCGTCAACGTGGTGGCGCGCTCCAGCGCCGACCAGCGCGCCTCCTTCGAGACGCTGTCGTCGCTCGCGGTGCCCACCCCCACCGGACGCATGGTGCCGCTGTCGCAGTTCGCGCGCTTCACCGAGGAGCAGGAGTTCCCGCTGGTGTGGCGGCGCGACCGCGTGCCTACCCTGACCGTGCGCGCCGACGTGCTGCGCGGCGTGCTGCCGGAGACCGTGGTGGCCACGCTCGCGCCCAAGCTCGACGAATACAAGGCGAAGCTGCCGCGTCCGTACAAGATCGAGGTCGGCGGAGTCTACGAATCGAGCAACGACTCGTCGGCGAACGTGTTCTCGGTGGTGCCGATGATGATACTGCTCATGCTGCTGTTCATGATGATCCTGCTCGCGAGCTTCCGGCGCACCGCGATGGTGGTCTTCATCCTGCCGCTTGGACTCATCGGCGTGGTCGCTTCGCTGCTCATCTTCCAGCGGCCGCTGGGCTTCGTGGCGATCCTCGGCATCCTCGCGCTCATCGGGATGATCGCCAAGAACGCGGTGATCCTGATCGTGTCGATCGAGGCGGAGCGCGAGGCCGGCAAGAGCGTCGTCGAGGCGGTGTACGCCGCCGCCAAGGACCGCCTGACCCCGCTCGTGCTGACGGCGATCTCCACCGTGCTGGGCCTGATTCCGATCGCGCCGACGATCTTCTGGGGACCGATGGCGTTCGCGATCATGGGCGGCCTGCTGGTCGCCTCGGTCCTCACACTCATCCTGCTGCCGGTGCTCTACATCACCATCTTCGGTCGCGGCGAGGCCGCGCGACCGGCGCCGGCGTGACGTTGCGATGGATGCGACCGGTCGCGTGTCCCTCGAGATCTTCCTGTACGACTGGTGGCCGATCCGGGCGGAGGCGGCGATGCTCGACCGTCTGGGCGCCATGCCGGTGTCGGTGGTCGGTTCATGAGCTTCCCTCGCACCCTCGCGCTGTTCGCGCTCTGGCTCGTGCTGCTGCCGAGCGCGGCGCCGGGAGACTTGGCACTCGGCGTCTGCGCGGCGCTGGGGGCGGCGTGGGTGAGCGTGCGCCTGGCGCCTCGCGGCAGCGCGCGCATGCGGTGGATGGCGCTCCTCGCGTATGCGCCGCACTTCTTCCTGTACTCCGTGAGCGCGGCGCTCGACGTCGCGCGCCGCGCGTTCTCGCCGGACATGCGCCTTAAGCCCGGGTACGTCGACTACGAGACCGGCTTCGCGCGCGGGTTCGCGCGCAACACCTTCGCCACCATCACGAGCCTCATGCCGGGCTCGCTGCCCTGCGCTGAACGCGACCGTACGCTCGAGTACCACGCCCTCGACGCGGCCGCGCCGGTCGCCGCGCAGTTGGGCGAAGAAGAGGCGGAGCTGCGCGAGGCATTGGGAGGACGCGACAGTGGATGACTTCCTCGTCGCCGCGGCGAGCTTCGTGGTGGCCATGGTCGCGCTGGGACTGGTGCGGGTGCTGCGCGGGCCGACCGGCGCCGACCGCCTGATGGCGGTGGCCCTTCTCGGCACCGGCGGCATCGCCGCGCTGGTGCTGAACGGCACGGCGCTCGGCGACACCACCGCGGTCGACGTGGCGCTGATGCTCGCGCTGCTGGCGGCGTTCGCGGCGATCGCGTTCGTCAAGGCGTCGGGCGGCTACGACGACGACGAGGCAACGAAGTGAGCCTGTTTCTCGACGCATTGTCGATCGTTGCGATCGTCGCCGGCGGGCTGTTCTTCGCCGCGGGCACCGTGGGCGTACTGCGCTTCCCGGACACGATGACGCGGCTGCACGCGCTGACCAAGGCCGACAACCTCGGCCTGGGCCTCATTGTTCTTGGCCTCCTGCCGCGCGTGGATAGCGTGACCGCGGGACTGAAGCTCATCCTCGTCTGGTTGCTCGTGCTGTTCTCGAGCGCGATCGTGTCGCAGCTCATCGCCCGCGTCGCGCGCAAGCAAGGTCGGAAGGCCTGAAATGAAACGAAGCACCCCTCACCCGCCCTGTCGGGCACCCTCTCCCCGCACGCGGGGAGAGGGACAAAGGCGGTGGTGCCTCGCTTGCTCCCCCCCTCCCCGCGTGCGGGGAGAGGGACAAAGGCGGTGGCGCATCGCTTGCTCCCCCTCTCCCCGCGTGCGGGGAGAGGGCCGG
>JADLEZ010000498.1 GCA_020845855.1 Burkholderiales bacterium | reverse complement strand
GGCGGACTCATCCGCATCCTGTACGGCGGCGCCATCGGCGCGACGTTTCTCGACCTGCGCAATCTCGTGTCGTCCGGCGGCGAGCGCGGACTGCTCGGGCTCGCCTTCCACCCGCGGTACGCCGACAACGGCACGTTCTACGTTAACTACACGCGCGCCGGCGACGGCGCGACGGTCATCGCGTCGTTTCGCGTCAGCGCGAGCAATCCGGATGCGGCCGACCCCTCGTCGCGCATCGAGCTCCTGACGATCGCCCAGCCGTTCGCCAACCACAACGGCGGCGCGCTGCGCTTCGGCCCCGATGGACTCCTGTACATCGGCTTGGGCGACGGCGGCAGCGGCAACGACCCCGGCAACCGCGCGCAGGACCCGCAGCAGTTCCTCGGCAAGATGCTGCGCCTCGACGTCGACGGCGGCACGCCCTACGCGATCCCGCCCGCGAACGTGTACGCCAACGGGGGCGGACGCCCCGAGATTTTCGCAAGCGGCCTGCGCAATCCGTGGCGGTTCAGCTTCGACCGGGTTACCGGCGACCTGTACATCGGCGACGTGGGGCAGGACGTGCAGGAGGAAATCGACTTCCTGCCGCAACCGCTCGCCGACGGGGTGAACTTCGGCTGGCGCGTGCTCGAAGGCACGCGCTGCACGGGCCTTGGCGGCGGGGCGCCCTGCGGCGCGGCGGCGTTCACCGCGCCGATCCTCAGCTCCGACCACGGCCTCGGCTGCTCGGTGACCGGCGGCGTGGTGTACCGCGGCCGCCGGGTGCCGGTCCTGTACGGGCGCTACCTGTATGCCGACTATTGCACCGGCCGCGTGTGGGCGGCCGCACGCGACCGCGACGGCGCGTGGCGCACCGAGGTGCTCGCCGACACGAATCACCAGATCACGACCTTCGGCGAGGACGCCGACGGCGAAGTGTACTGGGCCGATGCCTCGGCAGGCCGGATCCATCGCCTCGCCCCCGATCCGGCGGCGGCGGTCGCGGTGGAGTACTACAACGCAGCGCTGGCGCACTACTTCCTGACCGCGTTCGCGGAGGAGGCGGCGTTTCTCGACGCCGGCGGGCTCGGGGGCGCGTGGCGGCGCACGGGCTACGCCTTCGCGGTAGCGGACGCGGACGACGAGGCCGCGGTCGACGTCTGCCGCCTGTTCGGCACGCCCGGTGTGGGTCCCAACACCCATTTCTACACCGGCTTCGCCGCCGAGTGCGCGTCGTTGCGCGCCAATCCGCTGTGGACCGACGAGGGGGTGGCGTTTCGCATGCGGCTGCCGGCGGCGGATGCCTGTCCCGCGTCCGCGCATCCCGTCTACCGGCTGTACAACAACCCCGCCACGCTCGCGGCTGTCAATCATCGCTACACCGCCGACGGAGCGCTGTACCTCGCCATGCAGGCGCAAGGCTGGATCGGCGAGGGTGTGGCCTTCTGCTGACACGCCGGGATTTTCAAACGGACTGCCCCAGAGGAGCGGGCGGACCACGCGCCGCGGCGCTCGTGTTTGCGCGACATCAAAGCAAGGTAAAGTCTCCATTTGACCCCTCCCGCCGCGTTTGCCAGAATCGCTCGCCGTCACCAAGGAGGAACATGATGAACACCCGCAAATCCCTGTCCGCGCTCGTCGCGGCCGTCGCTGTTTCGCTCGCGATCCCTGCGCTCGCCGACATCAACGTCGGCGTCACGCTGTCCGCCACCGGGCCGGCCGCGTCGCTGGGCATCCCCGAAAAGAACACCTTCGAGCTGCTGCCAACGACCATCGCCGGTGAGAAGGTCAACTGGATCGTGCTGGACGACGGATCGGACACGACCCGGGCCGTGCAGAACGCGAAGAAGCTCATCACCGAGAACAAGGTCGACGCGCTGGTCGGCTCGACGATCACGCCCAACTCGCTCGCCATGGTCGATGTCGCGGCGGACGCCGAGACGCCGATGATCTCCATGGCTGCCGCTGCGCGCATCGTCGACCCCACCAACCCGAAGACGCGCTGGGTCTTCAAGACGCCCCAGTCCGACGCGCTGATGGCCGACGCGATCGCCGTCAACATGAAGGCGAACGGCGTGAAGACCCTGGGCTACATCGGCTTCGCCGACGCCTACGGCGACGGCTGGCTCGCGGAGATCAAGCGCTCGGCGCAGACCGCGGGGATCAAGGTCGTCGCGGAGGAGAAGTACAACCGCGCCGACCCTTCCGTGACCGGGCAGGTGCTGAAGCTCGTGTCGGCCAACCCGGACGCGATCCTGATCGGCGCCGCCGGCACGCCCGGCGCGACGCCGCAGAAGGAGCTCGTGGCCCGCGGCTACAAGGGTAAGATCTACCAGACGCACGGGGTGGCGAACCCGGACTTCCTGCGCGTGGTCGGCAAGGACGGCAACGGCACGCTGCTGCCATCGGGCCCGATGCTGGTGTACGAGCAGCTTCCCGACAGCAACCCGATCAAGAAGGTCGCGGCCGAGTACATCACCGCCTACGAGAAGAAGTTCGGCACGCGCTCGACCTTCGGCGGCCACGCGTACGACACCTACCTCCTGCTGCGCGCCGCCATCCCCGAGGCCCTGAAGAAGGGCAAGCCGGGCACGCCGCAGTTTCGCGCCGCGCTGCGCGACGAGCTCGAGAAGGCGAACGTCGTCGCCACCCACGGCGTGTTCGTGATGAACGGCCACGACCACAACGGCCTCGACAACCGCGCGCGGGTGATGGTCCGGATCGACGACGGCAAGTGGATGTTGGTGAAGTAGCGCCGGCGCACGCATGACGCGCGATCACACGCACGATGCTCGTACCGGTGTGAGAGAAGTTCTACGGCGAATTCACGGGCTTGGCCCGGAATTCGCCGCTTGCATCACCGGGCGAAAGTAGGGTTTCACTTTCGCCCGATGGACATGACGATTGCCGCCTTGCTGACGCAGGACGGCATCACCAACGGCGCCATCTACGCGCTCCTGGCGCTGGCGCTGGTCCTCGTCTTCACCGTGTCCCGCGTCATCTGGGTTCCTTCCGGCGAGTTCGTGGCGTGGGGCACGCTCACGCTCGCCGGCCTGCAGCTCGGCAAGGCCTCGGGCATCGTCGGACTGCTGGTCGGCATGGCGGCGGTCGCCGGGTTGATGGAGGCGTGGCGCTGCCTGCGCGCGGGTGAGGCGCGCAAGCTGCCGCGCGCGCTGGCGCTGTGGGGCGGCGTGCCGCTCGCCGTCGCGGCGCTCCTGTGGTGGCTCGCGCCGATGGGGCTGCCGCTGTTCGCGCAGGTCGTGCTCACGCTCGCCGCGATCACCACGCTCGGCCCGCTTTTGTATCGCATCTTCTACCAGCCGCTGGCCGAGGCGAGCGTGCTGGTGCTGCTGATCGTCTCGGTCGCGCTGCACTTCACGATGGTGGGCTTCGGCCTGTGGTTCTTCGGCGC
>JADLEZ010000497.1 GCA_020845855.1 Burkholderiales bacterium | reverse complement strand
CGGCGTCGGCGATGTCTTACGCTGTAACCATGGATAAGACATTGACCATTCGGACCGACGAAACGCTCCGCAGTGCGCTCGAGCAGCGGGCGCGGGCGCAGGGCAAGACGCTTTCGGCGCTCACGCGGGAAATCTTGGAGGTCGCAGTCCGGGACCGGCCGCTCGGCGTGACGACCGCTCATCTGAAGGGGCGGGTGCGGCTGCGCCGCGCGCAGACCGACGCGTGGCGCAAGGCGCTCGCCGATCGCAACTGGCGGCCATGACGCCCTGGATCGTCGACACGGGGCCGCGCATCCTCGCCGATCTCGTCGCTGCCAGCGAAATGGACGTGTTCGATCTATGCGCGCCCCCGGAACTGCACGAGGCAGTCGCACTCATGGAGAAGTACGCCGACACCCCGATGGACTTCGCCGATGCCACGCTCGTCCTGCTCGCCGAGGCCCTGGATGCCCGCGACGTACTGACGCTCGATCGACGTGGGTTCGCTGCCTATCGAACGCGGAAGGGGCGGCCGATACGTCTCGTCCTCGATGCGGGCTCGTAGCGCAAGCGCTCGTCGCACGGACCAGGAAGCATACCCCACAGGGGTATCTTGAAATTCCCGATCGGGGCGGCTATATTGGCGGCATGGATGCTGCTGCCCCCACCACCGAACGCGTCGAGCTCGGCCTGACCGGGATGACCTGCGCGGCCTGCGCCGCGCGGGTGGAGAAGGCGCTCAACCGCCTGCCGGGTGTCGCCGCCAACGTCAACTTCGCGGCCGAGACGGCCAGTGTCGGCTTCGACCCGGCGCAGCAGTCGCCCGACGCGCTGGTGGCGGCGGTCGCGCGCGCGGGCTACGAGGCGACCGTGCGCCGCGACCCGGAAGCCGACCGCAAGCGCGACGAGGCGAGAAAAGCCGCCGAGCTCGCAACCCTCACGCGCGAGTTCGCCGTCGCCGCGGTCCTGACCGCGCCGCTGCTCCTCATGATGATTCCGATGCTCACCGGCGGGGCGCACCACGACGTGATCCCGCGCTGGCTGCAGTTGGTGCTTGCCACGCCGGTGCAGTTCTGGATCGGGCGCCGCTTCTACGTCGGCGCGTTCCACGCCTTGCGCGGCGGCGGTGCGAACATGGACGTGCTGGTGGCACTCGGCACCACCATGGCGTATGCATGGAGCGCGGTGGTGACGCTCGCCGGCCTCGCCGGCCAGCACGTGTACTTTGAGGCGTCGGCCGCGATCATCACCCTCGTGTTCCTCGGCAAGGTGCTCGAGGCGCGCGCCAAGGCGGGCACCTCTGCGGCCATCGCGAGCCTCTTGCGCCTCGCGCCGCGCATCGCGCACGTCGTGCGCGACGGCCAGGTGGTCGACGTGCCGCTCGAATCGGTCGCGGCCGCCGACCGCTTCCTGGTGCGCGCGGGCGAAAGCATTCCGGTCGACGGCACCGTGCGCGACGGCACGTCCACGGTGGACGAGAGCATGCTCACCGGCGAATCGCTACCGGCGGCCAAGGCCCCCGGCGCCAAGGTGTTCGCCGGCACCGTCAACCAGGAGGGGCTCCTGACCTGCGAGGCGACGGCGGTCGGCAGCGCCACGCTGCTCGCGGGCATCGTGCGCCTGGTCGCGCAAGCGCAAGGCTCGAAGGCGCCGATCCAGCGCCTCGCCGATCGCGTCTCCGGCGTCTTCGTGCCCATCGTGGTGGCGATCGCCGTGCTGACGTTCGCGCTCACGTGGTGGTACGCGGGCGACGCGGCGCAGGCGCTGGTGCCGGCGGTGGCCGTGCTGGTGATCGCCTGCCCCTGCGCGCTCGGGCTCGCCACCCCCACCGCGATCATGGTCGGCACCGGGCGCGGCGCGCAGAACGGCATCCTCATCCGCAACGCTTCCGCGCTCGAGAACGCGGGACGCCTGCGCGCGCTCGTCGTGGACAAGACCGGCACGCTGACGCAAGGCAAGCCCGCGGTCACCGACGTCGTCGCGTTCGACGGCGCGAGCGCCGACGACGTGCTGCGGGTGGCGGCGAGCCTCGAGCAAGGTTCCGCGCATCCGCTGGCCGCCGCGATCGTGTCGGCGGCCGCCGCGCGAGGCTTGGCGCTACTCGCGCTGCGCGAGTTCGTGTCGCATGCCGGCCGTGGCGTGGCGGGACGCCTGGGTGAGGACGGCGTGCCGGCGCAGCTCGGGGCACCCGCATATCTGGGGGACGCGATTCCGGCAGACACCGTGGCGCGGCTCGCGGACGACGGCCACACCATCGTCGGCGTCGTCCGCGACGGCCGCGCGCTCGGCGTGGTCGCGCTGCGCGACGCATTGCGACCGACCTCGGCGCCGGCGGTGCGTCGCCTGCTCGACGCGGGCATCCGCGTGATCATGCTGACCGGCGATCACGAGGCCACCGCGGCCGCCATCGCACGCGAGGTCGGCATTCGCGAGTACCGCGCCGGCGTCCTGCCCGAGGACAAGGCCGCCGCGGTGCGGGCGCTGCAGGCGCAGGGGGTCGTCACCGGCATGGTCGGCGACGGCGTCAACGACGCG
>JADLEZ010000496.1 GCA_020845855.1 Burkholderiales bacterium | reverse complement strand
TTCGGGTCCATTGCCCATCCGCCCGCCGTACGCGCGCTCGGCGATGCGCTGCTCGTCGTGCGCCATCGCCTTGGCATCATCCGCCGAGAATCGATTCGGCCACGTGCGCAAGATCGCATCCGCCGAATAGCGCAGGCTCTCGACGACGAGCCGATAGCCGCCGCTCTCGTGCCCGCACTGCGCGAGGAACATCGCGACGCGCGTGGGCGTCGTGATCTGCCAGCGGCGAAGCGCCGCCTCGAGCGGTCCGTGCCAGCGATCCGCGTCGCCGGTGACGGCCTGCACGAGCTCGCGCGAGAGGATCATAGGAGGTTGCAGTCGGCTTTGCGCCGGTCGATGATGCGCGCGCGCAGCGCGGCGATCTCCGCGTCCTTCGCGCCGAACAATTGCCCGAGCCGCTGTTGTGCGTCAGCGTCGAGCACGAGGTAGTGCTCGCCCTCCACCTCGATGCGGTAGCCAGTCGCGGCCCGCGCCGGCACGATCAGCGGCGCGACCCACACGCCGAGCGTCATGCTCATGAGCAACGCAATTTGCGCAGTGAGTATCGTGCGCCGCATCCGATCAGTCTCCGGTCTTCGGCTCATCGCTGCCGCGCTGCATAGGCTTGCCGCCCATGAAGCGCAGCGTCGCCTCCACGCCTACCACGCGTCGGTCCACGCCGTGATACAGCTCGCGCAACTTGCCGACCTCGGAGGCAATGAGTTCCTTGATTTCGGTCAAGGCATCGTCTTGGGTATCCATCCGATGCAGGAACTTGCGCCCGAGGTACAGCACGATGCCGATGATCATCGCGAGCAGGAGAACGATGAGCCATGCTGCCGCTGTTGGGAACGCGATCACGAATTGCTCGATAACGGGCTGCGCGGCCGACGTGTCCATGGCTAATAGAACTCCCACACCTCGACCACCCCCGGTGCACCGGCCGCACCATTGCCGCTGGTTGTCGATCCAGCGGAGCCACCACCGCCGCCACCGCCGTAGCCCGCAGGCGTGGAGCCGGCATTGCCCGCGCCGGTCGCGACCCCGTTACCGCCCGCGCCGCCGGGACCATAGCGCGCGCCCCCGCCCGCGCCGCCGCCCGGATACGTGTTGCTGCTGCCGACCGCTGGCCGCGCGCTGGGATCGAGCGGATGCACGTAGCCGAACGTGTTGGCATCGCCGGAGTAGGTGCCCGCGATCGACGGATGCACGTCGCGCAGCGGAAATGAGGATGCAATCGTCGGCGTGTTCTGCGCGCCGCCACCGCGCGCGCCACCTTTGCCACCCTGCGCACGCATGAGCGTGCCGAACGATACGTCCTGCCCATCGCCACCATTGGTGGCGGAAGCAACCGCGCCTGCGCCGACCGCGCCGATGGTGACGGTCGCATTCGGCGTGCCGCTGATGTCGACAAAGCCCTCCACACACTGGCCACCGTGTCCGCCCTGACCGGCGCCGCCGCCAGACGACGATCCATCCGTACCGCGCCCGCCGCCGCCGCCGGGGCCGACACAGCGCACGTAGGCGAGGTCGCCGGATGCGGCATTTTTCGTCCACGTCCCGGTCACCGTGAATCGCGTGCAGTGCCACGCCTTCTGTCCGACCGACAGGCCGATAGTGTCGATTCCGAGCATGCCGTGACCCTCCTACCAGTATTCCCACACCTTGCACAAACCCGGCATCCCTGCGCCGCCCGCGCCGCCGGTGGAACTGCCGCCGCCGCCACCACCGCCGCCGGACCCATAGCCGCTCGCCGCGCTGCCGGGGTTGCCGTTGGTGGCGTGCCCCGCACCGCCACTGCCCCCCTGCCCGTAGAACGGACCGCCACCCGCGCCACCGCCGGTGTTCGTCGCGGTCACGCCACCGACGCCCACCGATCCGATCGCGCAGCCGGGGTGATAGCCGCCGGCCTGGCCCGCCGTGTTGCCCGACTTGCCAAAGTTGATGTCATCGATCTGCGTGAATCCCCACGGTCCGCCCGGGCCTGCGGTGAAGTACGGCGTGATGCGATTGCTGCCGTGCGCGCGCAACAGCGTGCCGAAGGTGGACTCCGTGCCATGCGCACCGTTGGAAGCGCCACCCGCGCCAATGGTGATCGCGGCCGACGACACCCCATTGACGTTGAGCACGGCGCACACGCGCTGCCCCGACGTGCCGCCGGTGGCCCCCGCGCCGCCTCCGTTAAAGCCGGCCTGCCCGCCGCCGACCAAGTCGACCATGATCAAGTCTGCGCCGTTCGCGTTCTTGGTCCACGTCCCGTTCGCGGTGTACGTCGTGCAGTGCCACGTCTTGCCGCTGGCCGCGTTGCCGAAAGCCTGAATGGTCATAGCTGTAATCCCGTCGCGGCGAACGTCACCTTGTTCGCCACGTCCGCATTAGCGCGGATGGTGCCGCCCGCGCCGATCACCTGCCCCGGCTGGATCGCGATGCCCGTCTTCGGCTGCAACACGTAGCTGTTGAGGATGGTGTAATCGAGCGCGGGTGACTGTCCGTTCGGCACGAACTGCACTTGCACCGTACGCGAGGCCGTGTCGAAGTTGTACAGCCACAGCGCTTGATCGGCGAGCGGGTTGGCCCCCACCGTGTAGACGGTGGCGAGCGCGGCTGCCAATTGCAGTTGCGCGAGCCGCGTGACGATGGTCGTGTCCGTCGTTGTGTTGACGATGAGGCCCGACAGGTGGCACGACACCTTCGCCGCCACGTCGGCGAAGCCCCGAATGGTGCCGCCGGTCGCGATGGCCTGCTTAGGCTGCACCAGGATGCCCGTCTTCGGGTAGATCGAGAATGATTCGAGGATGTAGTAGTCCGCGCCGGGCGATTGACCGCTCGGCACGAATTGCACGGTGACAATGCGTTGCGAAGAGTCGTCGTTCCAGAAGTACATCGACTGGTCGACCAATGTCGAGTTCGCGGGCACGGTGTACAGCGTGGCAATCGAGTTCGCAAGCTGCGACTGACCGAGCCGGGTGCGGGTGGCGGGCATGGATGAATCCCGTTAGCGGTTAAGAAACCACGACACTTCGTCGTACAGCGCGTGTTGCGCGCGCTGTACACCGACGATCGCGGTGCCGGCGTTGTTGACGACGATGGTCTGATTGGCGAGCGCCGTACCCGGGGTGGCGTTGGTGATGAGCGCGCTCGGGTTCGCCAGCCCGATCGACCACGCCGCG
>JADLEZ010000495.1 GCA_020845855.1 Burkholderiales bacterium | reverse complement strand
GCGCCGCCGCGCCGCGGGCAGGCGCTCCTCGACCTTGACCTTCTCGTGCCGGAACACGACCGGTGGGTGCGCGAGCTTCGCGTAGTCGAACGCCGCCGGCTCGCTCATCGGGTGGCGCGCCGACACCTGCGGCGCGACGTTGTCGCGGCAGGCGAAGCGCCCGCGCACGTGGCACGCGCGGATGCGGAGCTGCAGGATCGCCGGCATGCTCGACGCCTCGGACAGCGCGAACGCCTCGTCGACGAAGCGCACCATGTGCGGCAGCGCCGGCCGCGGGTCGAGGAACAGCAGCGACGACTTGAGCGCGAACGCGAGCGTGCGCTCCTGGATGACGCTCGCCCCCTCGCCGTAGTCCTCGCCGACGACGATCAGCGCGCCGCCGGTGACGCCGGGCGAGGCGAGGTTCGACAGCGCGTCGGCGGCGACGTTGGTGCCGACGATCGACTTCCAGGTGACCGCGCCGCGCAACGGGTAGTGGATCGAGGCGCCGAGCATCGCCGCCGCGGACGCTTCGTTGGCGCACGCCTCGACGTGCACGCCGAGCTCGGCGAGATAGTCTTTGGCCTGCACGAGGACGTCGAGCAGGTGCGACACCGGCGCGCCCTGATAGCCGCCCACGTAGGCCACACCCGACTGCAGCAGCGCCTTGGTGATGGCGAGGATGCCCTCGCCGTGGAAGGTTTCACCCGCGCCCAGGCGCAGCATGCCCACTTCCTTCGCGAACGAGACTTCCACTGCGACGTCCTCCGCCGTTTCGAGCCGGTCATCCTAACGCATTCTGATTATTTGTCCATGACATATTCTTTAGATGTAGTATAGATATAATGCATACACGGTCGATCGACCTCAATCTGCTGCGAACCTTTCATGCGGTGCATGCGGCCGGCAACGTGAGCCGGGCGGCGGAGCGGCTCGGCGTCTCGCAGCCCACCGTGAGCCACGCGCTGCAGCGGCTGCGCCGCATCCACGGCGACCCCTTGTTCGTCCGCACCCAGGGCGGCATGACGCCGACGGCGAAGGGGCAGCGGCTCGCCGAAGCGGTGGAGCAGGCGCTGACCACGCTGGAGGTGGCGCTGCGCGAGACCGAAACCTACGACCCCGCGAGATCGGACCGCACGTTTCGCCTGCACTTGACCGACATCGGCGAGACGATCTTCCTGCCGCGCCTCATCGGCCTGCTCGCGCGCGAGGCGCCGCGGGTGCGCATCGCCGCGTTCCAGCTCGACGACGCGGACATCCTTTCCGCCCTCGAAAGCGGCCGCATCGACTTGGCGCTGGGCTACATTCCCGCGCTGTCCGGCGCGCAACGGCAGTTCCTGCTGGCCGAGCGCTACGTCGTGGCGATGCGCGCCGGGCACCCGCTGGCGAAGCGCAAGCCCACCCGCGCCGCGCTCGCGCAGCTCTCCTACGCACTCGTGCGCTCGCATCCCGCGACCGCGCGCGCACTGAGCGACTTGGGATTGGCGGGACGCATCGGCGTCGAGTTGCCGCACTTCATGGTGCTGCCGCGCGTTCTCGCCGAGACCGATCTCGCGGCGATGATGCCCTGGCGCCTTGCGCAGGCGTTCCAGGCAATGGGCGACTACGTCGTGTGGCAGCCGCGCGCCGGCATGCCGCGCTTCGACGTGTCGGTGCACTGGTTCTGGCGCTTCACCCACGAGCCCGGCAGCCGCTGGCTGCGCGAGCGCATCGTCGCGCTCTTCGGAGAGCCTGCGTGAGTCGTGGTCAGCGCTCCTGCGCGATCTCGACGCCGGCCTTCCACCCAGCCGATGTCGCAGGTGGTGAACATGGTCTGCCCGGCTCCACACAGAAAATGGCGCGCATTGACGCGATGAGCGCGACCGCGTAACCACCGGTGTCGCGCATTACAGCAAAGCCCACGTGAGCGCGGATGTCGAGGCAGTTCGGCCCCGCTGCGGGTGCGCTGCGCTGGTAAGCGCGCCGCGAGATCCCGCAGAACCGATCCCGCGGCCGGCGGACGCAGCGCCGCCGTAGCGCATTACAGCTGCGCCTTGACCGACTCGACATCGATCACCATTGCGCCCCGCGCCCAGGGATAGCGGGCCTTCACCCGGTCGAAGGCGTCGCCCGAACTGACGATCCTGGCAGTGCCGCTGATCACATATCCCTGCCCCGGGGTGCGCGATCCTTGCACCTTCCTCGACGCCACCATCAGCAGTATGCGGCCGTTCTCTCCGAGGTTGCGCTCCGTCTGGTGATAACGGCCGGCGGGAAGCACGATCCGCTTCTCCTCGACGCCCAGCGTGCGCATGTAATCGCCCCAGTTGCCGACGAGATGGGGACCGTCATCTCCGGTCGTGACCATTGCCACGAACTCGGTTGCCTCGCAGACTTCGCGGCAGTTGCCTTCGATTTTCTCCATCTGGATTCTCCCTAAACCTTACGCGCCTTCTTTGGTCAGCTCGCGCACGACTAGACCAGACTACTCGATACGGGCCTGGCTCATTCTATACCCGCAATTCCTCGACGCCCTTGCCCACCGTCGGCACCGACCGACTATTGAGTCAACGATCGGGCGGGCGATTCGCGGCTGGTGATCACCGGCTCAGTCGACGCTGCGCTGAGCAACTTCAGTCATTGGTGAGAGAACATCGCGAACCCGTCTGCCATCCCTCTCGCCTTGAAGACCATCGCGTCTCCACTCACTTCGTCTCTGGCTACGATGAACAAATCGCGCGAGCCGGGTAGGAGGGCAAGGCTCGTGCACTTGAGGAAGCGGCCGTCTTCGCGCCCCGGCAACAGGATGTGGCCGATCGGAATGCCATAAGGACTGAAGACGAGGACCCGCCCCTGCTGACTCATCGCGACGTAGACGTTGCCCTCGGAATCGGTACGCATCGAATCGGCCCCCGGCCCTACGAAGTGGTATGGAATCGACGACCCATGCCTGGCGATGGTGGCGGGGGCGCCAAGCCGCGCACGGTGGAGGCGGCAGGCGAAGAACTCCGTAGCCCACAGGACCTTACCGTCGGGACTCAGCGCGACGCCGTTCGCTCCGCACATGCCCGGCAGGACCGCTGTCGTCGTTCGGAAGTCCGGCGAAACGTAATAGACGCCGCCCGCCGGATTCGTAGAGCTGCCGCGGAAATCGGTCATGTAGAAGCCACCGCTGTCGTCGAAGACCAGGTCGTCGACGACATGCTTCGCGCTCGGCGGGATGATGATCTGGCGATCGCTTCCATCGGGCTTGACGGCGACGATCGAGCCGGCGTCGAAAAGCCCGAGGCTGTTCGGAGGGCCGACTGCGGCAAGGAAAATGCGGCCGTCCCTGTGAATGGCGATTCCAGCGGGATTGAGTCCCATTTCCGCGTAGACCGTTGCGAACTGACGCTCGGGGGACAGTCGGAGCACCCGTCCGCTGTAGATGTCGAGGAACAGGAGATTGCCGTGCCGGTCGAAGGCCGGCCCTTCGAGAGACCCCGCGGCATCCGGAACCTTGAAGAAGGGTACGGCCATCGCAGTCGGAAGGTCTCGCTCCGATGAGGGAATCGGGACCAGTCCGCGCGTGGCGTCTGTATGGGAAAGAGTGCTCGTGGCCTGTTCGGAGTCCATGATAGGGGTGACTTGATTGTCGGATGGTCGCTCGAAGCGATGCCGCACGTCGTCGATGGTTCGCCGGGCAGATCGCGCTGTCAAGCCAAGCGACATGGAAAACTAACACAGCATTCCAGGACCCCAGGACATACCGTGGCAGGTTGCGCTACGCCGTTGCGCCTGCGCACCGCACACCGCCATGGCACGACACGTTGGGTGTGGCCGATGAAGCGCGTCGCGGGACAAAGCCCGCGACGCCGACACGCCTCGAGTGCGCGCAACCGCTCGTTCCCGCGAGCCTTGACAGGCGCCGGAATCTCGATTACGTTATCACATGTACGATCTTATGGTCGTATTTGTGAACTTCATGAAAGACCGATCCACGGAATCAGTTGAGAACAAGATGCTCAAGGCTCGCAACGCGGTGAAATAGGCCGCTATTCGGTACCACAAAGTGCATCTTCGCAAGGAGACGAAATGCGCCTCATTCATCGCGTGACTCGGCGCGCTCTGCTCGCTGCCGGCATGCTCGCCTTCGCGTCTGCCATGCTGCCAAGCGCGTATGCGCAGGCGGCATGGCCGGACAAGCCAATCAAGCTCGTTGTGCCGTTTGCTCCCGGGGCAAGCACCGATACGATCGCCCGGGTCATCGCCAACAAGCTGTCGGCAAGGCTGGGCCAACCGATCGTAGTCGAAAACAGGACCGGCGCGGGCGGAACCATCGGAACCGCATACGTCGCCAGCCAACCCGCGGATGGCTACACGCTGCTCTTTGTCAGTATCCCGTACGCCACGGCCCACCTTACGGGCCCCGCCAACCGGAAGCCTCCGTACGATCCTGAGAAAAGCCTGCAGCCGATCGGTGAAGTTGGTGCAGGGCCGTTCATGATCGTCGTCTCCAATGATCTCAAGGC
>JADLEZ010000494.1 GCA_020845855.1 Burkholderiales bacterium | reverse complement strand
TCGGCTGATAGGCCGCCGACATGCCCTTCGCGAGGGTAATCAAGTCGGGCTCGAGCGCGTAGGTTTGCGTGCCGTACATGTTGCCCGTGCGGTAGAAGCCGCTGATCACCTCGTCCACGATGAACAGGATGTCGTGGCGGCGCAGGATGGGCTGGATCTTCTCGAAGTACCCCTGCGGCGGTGGTACTACACCTCCCGCGCCCAGGAACGGCTCGGCGACGAACGCCGCCACCGTATCCGGTCCCTCCGCGAGGATCAGCTTCTCCAGGTTGTCCGCCAGGCGCGCGGCGAACTCGCCTTCCGTCTCGCCGTCCTTGCCGTAGCGATAGAAATGCGGGCAGTCGGTGTGCAGGAAGCGCGCGATCGGCAGGTCGAAGTCGCGGTGGTTGGCCGGCAGCCCCGTGAGACTCCCCGCGGCCACGGTGATGCCATGGTAGCCGCCGCGGCGCGAGATGATCTTCTTCTTCTGCGGCCGGCCGACGATGTTGTTGTAGTACCAGACCAGCTTCACCTGGGTGTCGTTGGCTTCCGACCCCGAGTTGGTGAAGAACACCTTGGACATCGGCACCGGCGCGCGCTCGATCAGAAGCTCGGCGAGCTCGATCGCGGGCTCGACCGCCTTGCCCGCGAAGTTGTGATAGAAGGGCAGCGTCTCGAGTTGGACCCGGGCCGCCTCGACCAGCCGCTTTTCGCTGAATCCCAGCGACGCGCACCACAACCCCGACATGCCTTCGATGTAGCGCTTGCCCTCGTCGTCGAAGACGTAAATGCCTTCGCCGCGATGGAAGACGTGCGGTCCTTTCAGGGCGAGTTGCGCGAGGTCCGTCGCCGGATGGACGTGATAGGCCACGTCGCGGGCGTGAGGCGAGTTCAGCCGCTCTTTGCGCACGGGGATTCCCTCTACATCGTTCAAGCGTGAACCATCAACAAACGGAATTAGTTTACGTTTTTCGGAAGTATACCCCCACCCCCTGGGTTGTCAACTGGCGCCGGCGCAGCTTCTCCGCCGCGGGCGCCGTATCCGCACGAAAGAGGTCCGCAAGCTCCCGGAGCATCGCACCGCCGAGCTGCCCCGCATCGACGAGGGTCACCGCGCGCCGGTAGTAGCGCGAAACGTCGTGGCCGATGCCGATGGCAACGAGCTCCACCGGGGAGCGCCGCTCGATGGCGTCGATCACCTCGCGCAGATGCTGCTCGAGAAAGTTGCCGGGATTCGCCGCCAGCGTCGAGTCGTCGACCGGCCCGCCGTCGGAGATCACCATCAGGATCCGGCGCCGTTCGGCGCGCGCGAGCAGGCGCCCGTGCGCCCACAGCAGCGCCTCGCCGTCGACGTTCTCCTTGAGCAGGCCGTCGCGGAGCATGAGGCCCAGCCCTCGGCGAGCCCGGCGCCAGGGCGTGTCGGCGGCCTTGTAGACGATGTGGCGAAGGTCGTTGAGCCGCCCCGGTGCGCTCGGCCGGCCCGCGGCCAGCCAGCGCTCGCGGCTCTTGCCGCCCTTCCACGCGCGCGTCGTGTAGCCCAGGATCTCGACCTTGACGTCGCAGCGCTCGAGGGTGCGCGCGATGATGTCCGCCGACATCGCGGCAATGCCGATGTGCGCTCCGCGCATCGAGCCTGAGTTGTCGATCAAAAGCTGCACGACCGTGTCACGGAAGGCGCTCTCGCGCTCGTGTCGGTGCGAAAGCGGGTACAACGGGTCGACCACGACGCGCGCGAGTCGCGCCGTGTCGAGCGTGCCCTCCTCCCGATCGCGCTCCCAGGCGCGCATCTGCCGCGCCAGCACCTTGCGCTGCAGGCGGTTGGCCAGGCGCGCCACCGCCGGCTGGAACGGTCCGAGCCTCGCGTCGAGGTCCAGGCGCAGCCGCGTCAGCTCGGCGGCGCCGCACAGCGCATCCGGCTCGACCACCTCGTCGAACTCGGTGGTGAAGGCCCGGTAGCGCGCAGCGGACCGGCGCGGCTGCCGACCGGGCGACTCGCGTCCGGGCGTGCGCGCCTGCGCCAACGCCCGCCCATCGGTGCGCGGGTCCACGGACCGCTCGGCCTCGTCGCCCGCGTCCGCGGCACTGTTTCCGGGGCCATCGGAACCTTCCGCCTCGCCGTCGCTGCGCCGGGACGGGTCCTGCCGCCGGCGACCCGCGGGATCGTCGTCCGCCGCGTTCTCGGCGAGCTCTTCTTCGCCGCGCGCGAGGTCCTCCGCCAGCGGTCGCGCCAGCGCGGCGAACGCGGCCTGGTCGTGGACGAGCCGCGCGAGCCGTGCAAGGCCGTCGGGCGCCTTCGCTGCGATCCACGGCCTGAACGGTTCCACCATCCGGTCCGCGCAATCCGGCAGTGCCTGACCGGTGAACGTCTCGCGCGCGACCAGGCCCACGGCCTCGGCCATGGAGACGGTCGCGGGCGCCGTCGATTCAGTGGCGCGGTAGCGTTGCTCGATCGCAGCGGCGAGATTGCGCGCCACACCGTGCATCCGCAGCGCGCCCCGGGCCTCGCAGCGCGCCTGTTCGAGGGCGTCGAATATCGCGCGTGCCGCCGCCTGCGCCGGCGCCCACTGCCGGTGCAGCGCGGAGCCGTGGAAGCGCAACCGCAAGCTGATCGCGTCCGCTTCGCCGCGAACAGCCGCGCGGGCGTGTCCGGGTGCGGCGGTGGACGGTGGCGGCAAATGGACGAGGCTGCCGCGGACGGCCGCCGCTTCCGGCAAGAACGTCAACTGCAACTCGGGCCGGTGCGCCAGCGCCCGCATCGCCGCCGCCGTGACCCGGCGAAACGCCTCGATCCGCTCGTCGTCGTGTCCAGCGGCGACGTCGTTGCGGTCCTTGGGCGCGGACATGCGGCGTTAGTCGTTCATTGAAATTGTGTCATTGCTAACGCAGCGTGACGGCAGCGGACCCCGTGTCGAGCGCGACCCCGAAGCAGCGCTGGTAGTACTCGGCCACGGTCGCGCGCTCCTCCTCGTCGCATTTGTTGAGGAACGTGACGCCGAAAGCGAAGCCGATGTCGTCGAAGATGCGCGCGTTCTCCGCCCAGCTGATGACCGTGCGCGGACTCATGACCGTGGACAGGTCGCCGGCGGCATATCCGGCGCGCGTGAGATCCGCGAGGGCGACCATGGGGGAAATCTCCGCCGCGGTCCAGTCGGGGCACTTGGCACGGACGATCCCGACCTCCTCGTCGTGCGGCAGGTAGTTCAGCGTGGCGACGATGTTCCAGCGGTCCATCTGGGCCTGGTTGATCGGTTGCGTCCCGTGATACAGGCCGGTGCTGTCGCCGAGCCCGACGGTGTTGGCGGTGGCGAACAGGCGGAACGACGGATGCGGATGGATCACGCGGTCGCGGTCGAGCAGCGTGAGCTTCCCCTCCGCTTCGAGCACCTGCTGGATGACGAACATGACGTCCGGGCGACCCGCGTCGTACTCGTCGAAAGCCAGCGCGCAGGGACGCTGCAGCGCCCAGGGCAGGATGCCTTCGCGGAACTCGCTGACCTGCTTGCCGTCTTCGAGCACGATCGCGTCCTTGCCGATGAGATCGATACGGCTGATCTGGCTGTCGAGGTTGACGCGAATGCACGGCCAGTTCAGGCGCGCCGCCACCTGCTCGATATGCGTCGACTTGCCGGTGCCGTGGTATCCCTGGAGCAGGACACGGCGGTTGTAGACGAAACCGGCAAGAATCGCGAGCGTGGTCTCGCGGTTGAAGCGGTAGGCCTCGTCGACGGCCGGCACGTGATCGGTGCGGCGCGAGAACGCGGGCACCTCGAAGTCGAGGTCGATGCCGAAAGCGCGGCGCGCATCGAGGGTGATGTCGGGCGCGTCGAGGACGGGCGAAGGAGCGGTGGCCATCGGAACGGGTGGCAAGCCTCGCGGACCTGCGCGGGTCGAGATTCTACACGCGCCGCGACGCACGACGCCCGCACCGATGTCGCCGCGCGCGATGCGTCTAGAATAGGAGTCGACCCATCAGCCACGACGCGCAAAGACCATGACCGACCACGCCACCCCCGCCCGCAACGTCCCGCCGTTTCGCGCCGACCACGTCGGCAGCTTCCTGCGCCCGCGCGCGCTGCTCGATGCGCGCGAGCGGTTCGCCAAGGGCGCGATCGACGCCGCCGCGCTGCGCGAGGTCGAGGACGCCGCGATCCGCGACATCGTGAAGTTCCAGGAGGACCTGGGCTTGCGCGGCGTCACCGACGGCGAGTTCCGGCGCACCTACTTCCACATCGACTTCCTGACGAAGCTCGACGGGGTGGAGACCAAGGGCGGCATCGCGGTCAGCTTCCACAGCAACGCCGGCAACGTCGACTTCGCGCCGCCGGTCATGCAGGTCACGAAGAAGGTGAAGCACGCGAAGCCCATCCAGCGCCGCGACTTCGACTTCCTGGCCGCCGCCACCCGGCGCACGCCGAAGGTGACCATACCCTCGCCGACGATGCTGCACTTCCGCGGCGGCCGCGGCGCGATCAGCCGGGATGCGTACCCGGGGATGGAGGATTTCTTCGACGACGTCGCCCAGGCCTACCGCGAGGAGATCGCCGATCTCGCGGCGGCCGGCTGCACCTACCTGCAGCTCGACGACACCAACTTGGCGTACCTCTGCGACACCAAGATGCGCGAGGGGGCGACCGCGCGCGGCGACGACCCCAACGAGCTGCCGCGCCGCTACGCGAAGCTCATCAACGCCGCGATCGCCACCCGGCCCGCGTCGATGCGCGTGTGCGTGCACCTGTGCCGCGGCAACTTCAAGAGCGCGTGGGCGGCCGAGGGCGGGTACGAGCCCGTGGCCGAGGTGCTGTTCAACGAGCTCGAGGTCGACGGCTACTTTCTCGAGTACGACGACGCGCGCTCGGGGGACTTCGTACCGCTGCGCCACGTCCCGAAGGGCAAGACGGTCGTGCTCGGGCTCGTCAGCACCAAGCTCGACCGCATGGAGACCAAGGACGAGCTGAAGCACCGGATCGACCTCGCCTCGAAGTTCATGTCGGTCGATCAAATGGCGATCTCGCCGCAGTGCGGCTTCAGCTCCACCGTGCACGGCAACGACATCGCGGTGGCCACCCAGGCGGCGAAGCTCGCGCTGTGCGTCGACACCGCCCGCGACGTGTGGGGAGGCGTCTGAGCAGATCGATGCAAAAGGCGTCCGAGGGGTCCCCCGGATCCGTGTCATCCCGAGCGAAGCGAGGGATCTGCTGTCAGGCATATCAAACGAATTCAAACGAATGTGAAAAGCGGATTCCTCGTTCCTCGGAATGACACTACGTTTTGTCGCGGCCGGGTGTAGACTCCGGCGCTACACCCCACGGCGGCGGGGCGATCATCACGATCGGGCGAAAGAGCTCGAGCGGTTGGCTTTCGTGGCGCGGCCGGCGTTCAGGACACCGAGACGAGCTTGTGCAGCGCAGTCGGGTCGGCGAGCAGCGACTCGCTCGGCGAGCGGTGAACGACGCGGCCGCGTTCGAGCACGATCGCGTTGCGGGTGAGCGACAACGCGAGCTTCGCGTGCTGCTCGACCACGATCACCGCCATGCCGCCCTCGGTGACCAGTTCGCGGATCACGTTCATCAACTCCTGCACGATGATCGGCGCGAGTCCCTCCATCGGCTCGTCCAGCAGCAGGAGCGACGGGTTGACCATCAGCGCGCGCCCGATCGCGAGCATCTGCTGCTCGCCGCCCGAGAGCTGATTGCCGTAGTTGGCCCGGCGCTCCAGCAGGCGCGGGAAGACGCGGTAGACGCCGCTCACGTCCCATTTGCCGGGGCGCGCGACCGCGGTCAGATGCTCCTCGACCGTGAGGGAAGCGAACATGAAGCGCTCCTGCGGCACCCAGCCCAGCCCCGCCCGGCTGCGCGCATGCGTGGGCAGCGCCGCGAGGTCGCGCCCGCGCCACGC
>JADLEZ010000493.1 GCA_020845855.1 Burkholderiales bacterium | reverse complement strand
GCATTCCTGCGCGAGCGCAACTGCGTGGTGGAGAACCGCGTCGTGCTCGCCGGCGGCCACCCGGTGCACGCGCTGCCCAACCTCATGGGCCAGCTTGCGATCTACCGGTTCCGCCGCGCCTGACCGGTAGGGCAGGCTTCAAACCAGAAAAAGGGGTACGTCCCCATTACAGGGTACGTCCCTTTTTCCTATCGGGCCGCGCCTACCACTTTTCCGGCAGTCCCAACCAGGCGATGGTGGCGCTCTCGAACTCGGCGTTGGGCGCCACGAACCCGCGATAGCCTACTGCTTCCAGGGCGTCGCGGCCGGGCTTGGTGTCGCGGATGTTGAGGAGGGCGTCGCGGATTTTCTGCTGATCCTCCGGCGCCATCTTGGTGGACACGATGAACTGCTTGATCGGCACCGGGCGCGAGCGGTAGAAGACCTTGCCGCCCTTGCCCGTCCACTCCTTGACCACCGAGTTGGCCGCGGTCGCGCCGGCGTGGGCGAAGCCGTTCTCGAGGTAGAACGGAACCGCGTCCTGGTAGCGCGTCGTGATCACGCGCACGAGTCCCGGCGGAGGCTCGCGCTCGCTCGACGCGGTGAGCTTGTCGCCGCGGAACATGGCGCGCACCATCACTGCGGTGATCGAGTCGGGGTCGGGGGTGACCAGCGTGTGGTTCTTCAGGTCCTCGATCTCCTTCATCGGGCTTTCCTTGAGCGCGAGGAGCGAAACCGTGTACTCGGTGAAGCCGGTGGTCCACGCGACCGCCCGGTAGCGGCCGGCCTTGATCTCGAACATCGACAAGTGCGCAGGGTGCACGAACGCCACGTCGCACTCCTGCTTCGCCAGGGCCGCTCGCGCATCGTTGTACTTCGGCACCAGCAGGACGCGGGCGCGCTTGCCGAGCGCCTTGCCCAGGATGTCGCCGAGTGGGGTGAACTTGTCGCGGATCTCCTTCGGCGTCGCCTGGTAGGTGACGCCTTCGGTCACGCAGAACGCGAGCTCGCCGCTTTGGGCCAGGGCCGTCCCGGACGCCCACGCGCAAAGCCACCACGCCAGCAGCCGGACTACGCTCATTTCCCCTGGATCCCCCTTGCAATTGTGACGCTGGCGGGCAGTGTGGTACGGTGGAGCGCGACTTGATCGCGGTTCCCCCGAACGGGTAACCTGCCATGGCCAGACTCCTACTGCTGCTAGCCATTATCGTGGTCCTTGCGTTTGTGGTGCGCAAGGTCCTGAGGGGGACAAGCACGAAGCGCGCCCAGCCGGATGCGAGTCCATCTCCAGAGCCGGACGCCAAGCTGGTGCGCTGTGTCAGTTGCGGCGCGTACGTGCCCCGCGCCGAGGCGCTACCCGTGCCGAACGGGTTCCGCTGCGGCGGCGCCGGCTGCAAATCCGGCGGCTAGGCGAGGAGCGTCTCCGTTCCGCTTTGACCGGCCCCCCACAGCCTGGAGCGCGGCGAGAGGACATTGCCTTCGTCGCCGGCCTGCGGCAGGCGCTGCGATTCACGCGCCGCCGGGGCCCCGTATCCGCGTCAGCGCCGTGCCTTTGTGCATCGCGACGTGGTCGGTCTTGTCGCTCTTGATCTCGTACTGGGGCTCTTCCGGGCTCGCGTGATGCGTGTAGCCCTTGTAGTCGGTGTCTTTGGTGTGCACCTTGACGATCGTGCCGCTGACCCGGCCGGCCTCGGAGTTCCAGCTCACGTGGTCGCCCACCTTGAATTTCGCAGCCATGGTTTCGATGGAACGCGCTGTCACGCGTTCTCGCCGGCGGCGGCCGCAAGCTCCCGGCCCTTGGCGGCAATTCGCGATAGGAGCTCGTCCCACGACTTGACGAAAGCCCGCGCGCCGTCCACCTGCAACCGGGTCGCGAGCGCGTCGATGTCGATACCCGCCTGCCTGATGCGCGCGAGTACCGCGTCGGCGTCGCCGCCGTCCTCGGCCATGACGTTCCCGATCGCGCCGTGGTCGGCAAACGCAAGCAGTGTCTTCTCCGGGATCGTGTTGATCGTGTCCGGGGCCGCCAGCGCTTCGATGTACAGCGTGTCCGATGCCTTCGGGTCCTTGGTTCCGGTGCTGGCCCACAGGAGGCGCTGCGGTTGCGCACCCGCGTCGGCAAGCTTGCGCCATCGCGCAGAGGCGAGGAGTTCGCGATACGCCCGGTACGTGTGCCCGGCGATCGCGATGCCAAGCCGGTTCACGAGGTCGGCCGGCACCCGGTCAGCGACTGCCCTGTCCCACCGGCTGACGAACAGCGAGGCGACCGACGGCACGCGCGGATCCAGGCCGGCGGCAATGCGCCGTTCGATGCCCCGCAGCCACGCGTGGGCTGCGGCAAGGTATTGATCGGACGAGAACAACAACGTGACGTTGATGGGTACGCCGGCCGCGATCGACTCCTCGATTGCCGGAACACCCTGCGGCGTGCCCGGAATCTTGACGAACAGGTTGGGGCGACTCGCCTGCTCGTGGATCCGCCTGGCGGCGGCGATGCTGCCGGCGGTATCGGCGACCAGCAGCGGTGAGATTTCCATCGATGCCCATCCGTCGACGCCGCCGGACGCCTCGTAGGCTGGGCGAAACAGATCGGCGGCCCGCCGCAGATCCTCCAGCGCAAGCTCGATGAACAGCGCTTCGCCGGAGCGGCCGGCCTTCACCTTGTCGCGAATCCCCTCGTCGTAGGCGTTGGTGCGGCCGATCGCCGCGTCGAAGATCGTCGGGTTCGACGTGAGGCCGGTGATCGAGAATCCATCGACGTAGCGGCGCAACGTCCCGTCGTCGAGCATGTCGCGGGTGATGTTATCGAGCCACAGGCTCTGGCCGATATCCCGGAGTAGCCGCGTCCTGTTCATGTGTCGTCCTTGCCTGCGAGTCTCTTGGCCGCGCGGAGCGGCGGCGGGTCAAGGACCCGCACCCTTCCTTTGTGCGCGATCCCGCGCATCCGCGATAGAGGGAAACCTCGACAAGCGCAGTCGGACAATCCCTACCGAAACAATTGCAACGTCGGCGGTTGCGCGCTGATCTACTGCGCGCGGTGGCGCAGCTTGCGGATCGCCGCGATCTGCGCGGCGGCGGCGGCGAGCTCGGCCTGCGCGGCGGCCACGTTGCCGGCGGACTTCTGGTTGGCGATCGCTTCTTTCGCTTTCTCCATCGACTCGATCGCCTTCGCCTCGTCGAGGTCGGCGGCGCGGATCGCGGTGTCGGCGAGCACCGTTACGCGGTTCGGCTGGACCTCGAGAAAGCCGCCCTGCACGAACACGAACTCTTCCTGCTCCTGGCCGGGGAGCTTGATGCGCACCGCGCCGGGGCGGATCTGCGTGAACAGCGGGGTGTGCCGCGGGAACACGCCGAGCTCGCCCTCGACACCGGGGAGCACGACGAACTCCGCCGCGCCCGAGTAGATCTGCTCCTCGGCGCTGACGACGTCGACCTGGATGGTGGGCGCGGCCATGGTTAGGGTCCCTATTCGACCTTCTTCGCCTTCTCGAAGGCTTCCTCGATGGTGCCGACCATGTAGAACGCCTGCTCGGGCAATTGGTCGCACTCGCCGTTGACGATCATGTTGAAGCCCTTGATCGTGTCCTTGAGCGCCACGTACTTGCCGGGCGAGTTGGTGAACACCTCCGCCACGAAGAACGGCTGCGACAGGAAGCGCTGGATCTTGCGCGCCCGCGCCACCGCAAGCTTGTCCTCCGGCGACAGCTCGTCCATGCCGAGGATCGCGATGATGTCGCGCAGCTCCTTGTAGCGCTGCAGCGTGGCCTGCACGCGCCGCGTGCACTGGTAATGCTCCTCGCCGATGACGTGCGGGTCGACCTGGCGCGAGGTCGAGTCGAGCGGGTCGACGGCCGGGTAGATGCCGAGCGCGGCGATGTCGCGCGACAGCACGACGGTGGCGTCGAGGTGGCCGAAGGTGGTCGCCGGCGACGGGTCGGTCAGGTCGTCCGCCGGTACGTACACGGCCTGGATCGACGTGATCGACCCCGTCTTGGTCGACGTGATGCGCTCCTGCAGGCGGCCCATTTCCTCCGCGAGTGTCGGCTGGTAGCCCACCGCGGAGGGCATCCGGCCGAGCAGTGCGGACACTTCGGTGCCGGCGAGCGTGAAGCGGTAGATGTTGTCGACGAACAGGAGTACGTCGCGGCCTTCGTCGCGGAACGACTCGGCGATGGTGAGGCCGGTGAGCGCCACGCGCAGGCGGTTGCCCGGCGGCTCGT
>JADLEZ010000492.1 GCA_020845855.1 Burkholderiales bacterium | reverse complement strand
GCGACTGGACGAGGCCGAGCCCGGGGAAGCCCGTGACGGCAAGCTGCGGCAGGTGGTGGCGCTGCGGGGGTACTAGAGCAGGTCGATGCAAAAGGCGTCCGCGCGATCCTAAGGATGACGAGGCGGCCGCGTTGCACCTTTTGCATCGAGGTAGATTCCAGGCGCCCGCCCTAGGGGCGGCCCGTCGGGCGACCGCCGGAAACGGCACGAAACAACGCGCGTGGTACCCACACCGTCGCCTGCGGTCGCGCTCTGCATCATGCTGCTCAAGCTCACTTCAAATTCATCTCTAGCCCGATCTCACTTCAAATTCATCTCTTTGGCGAGCTTCGCGAACGTCGCGAGGTCGCGGCTCATGAGCGCCGCCAGCTCCTCCGGCGACCCCACGGTCGGATCGGTTCCGAGTAGCGCCCGCAGCTTGTCCCGCGCATCCGCTCGTTGCACGGCCCGGCGCAGGTCCGCGTTGAGTCGTTGCGCCGTCGCCTTCGGCGTGGCGGCGGGCCCGGCGACGCCGAACCAGCCCGTGAAGTCGAAGCCCAGCACACCCTCCTCGCGCATCGTCGGCACGTCGGGCAGCGCCCCGAGCCGAGCCGGGCCGGTCACGGCCAGCGCCTTCACCTTGCCCGCGCGCAACGCGGGCTCGACCAGCGCGAACGGGCCGAACATGAGCTTGGCGCGCCCGGAGACCACGTCGGCCAGCGCCGCCTCGCCGCTCTTCGCCGGCGTGTGCGCGAGCTGCACGGTGCCGAGCGACTTGAAGAGCTCGCCCGCGAGATGCGAGAGGCTGCCGGCGCCGCCCGACGCGTAGTTGATGCGGCCCGAGCTTGCCTTGGCGATCGCGATCAGGTCGAAGACCGACGACACCGACAATGTGCTGGTCGCCACCAGCACCAGCGGCTCGTTGGCGATGCGGCCGATCGGCGCGAACGCCGTAAGGCCGCCTTCGAACGCCGGGCTCTCCCTGAGCGCGATCAGCGCCGGCAACGCCGGCGTGGCGAACAGAAGCGTCGCGCCGTCGGGCGCGGCCTTGGCGACGACTTCCGCCGCCGTCTCGCCGCGATTGTCGACGCTGACCGGCTGCCCCGTGACCTCACTCAAGTTGCGGGCGAGCGCGCGCGCCACGAGGTCGGCGCTGCTGCCGGCGGGCGCCGGAACGACCAGCTTGATCGGACCCGTCGGCTGCGCGGGCGCGGAAGCCGCAGCCAGCGCAAAGAGACCGCACAGGAAGCGCCGGAGAACGGACATGCCCGCATCCTGCGGGGCGAGGCGCGGCAAAGTCAATTCTGTAGCAAAAGCGCAACGCCGGCCAATCGTGTGGCCTCGGCGGCTGTCGTGGACAACTCGGTGGATAAGCCAGGAAGACACCGTGGATAGGCCCGTGGAGTGGGTGCAGCCGCCTGTTTTTCCTGTCCTTTTCGAGGGTGCTTTGTGTGCATGAAATACCGCTTGCATGACGCGCCGCGAGCCACTATCCTTGGTTCTCAGCAGCCACTTGAACACAAGATATAGTAGATTCTGATTCAGAACGGATTTGCGAGGACGCTCCCCGGACGACCCCTGACGCCGCAGGGGAAGGCCGCCGCCGGCCGTATCGCCACCCTTTTGCAAGACCAGGAGAAACGTCCATGCAGACTGTCCCCGCGCAACCCACGAGCCCCTCGCATGTCCCACCCAGGGAGCTTCTCGTCGGTGAGCCCGGCAGTCCGGTCATGAATGGCGCCGATCCCCGCTTCGCGCAGTACAAGGTCATCCGCCGCAACGGGTCGGTGGTCGGCTTCGAGCCGTCCAAGATCACCGTGGCGATGACCAAGGCCTTCCTCGCCATCAACGGCGGGCAGGGTGCCGCCTCCGCGCGCGTGCGCGAGCAGGTGCACAAGCTCACCGAGAGCGTGGTCGTCGCGCTCGTCAAGCGCAAGCCGGAAGGCGGTGCGATCCACATCGAGGAGATCCAGGATCAGGTCGAGCTGGCGCTCATGCGCGGCGGCGAGCACGAGGTCGCGCGCGCCTACGTCCTGTATCGGGAAAAGCGCGCGCAGGAGCGTCACGCCAAGGGCAAGGACAAGGCGAAGGCGGCCGAGCACGCCATCAGCGTCACCGAGAACGGCGTCAGGAAACCGCTCGACCTCGAGCGCCTGACCAGCCTCGTCAGGGAATCGTGCGCGGGATTGGCCGATGTCGACGCCGCGCGCATCCTCAAGGCGACCCAGAAGGACCTGTACGACGGCGTGGCGGTCGAGGAAGTGCGCAAGGGTGTGGTGTTGTCGGCGCGCGCGCTGATCGAGAAGGACCCCGCTTACTCGTACGTGACCGCACGCCTGCTTCTGGATTCGCTGCGCTTCGAGGCGCTGGGCGAGGAAGCCACCCAGGCGGACATGGCGCGGAAGTATCCCGAGTACTTCCCGCGCTTTGTCAAGCACGGAGTGAAGATCGGATTGCTCAACGAGGCGCTGCTGCAGTTCGACATGGCAAAGCTCGGTGCGGCATTGCAGCCCGGGCGCGACCTGCAATTCGGCTATCTCGGCTTGCAGACGCTGTACGACCGCTACTTCCTGGTCGACCAGTACGTCGGCGGGCGGCGCTTCGAGCTGCCGCAGTGCTTCTTCATGCGCGTCGCGATGGGCCTCGCCCTCAACGAGGTCGACCGCGAGGCGCGCGCGATCGAGTTCTACGACGTGCTCTCGACGTTCGACTTCATGTCGAGCACGCCTACGCTGTTCAACTCGGGCACGCACCGGTCCCAGCTGTCGTCGTGCTATCTCACCACCGTCTCCGACGATCTCGACGGCATCTACGAGGCGATCAAGGAGAACGCGCTCTTGTCGAAGTTCGCCGGCGGCCTCGGCAACGACTGGAGCAACGTGCGCGCGATGGGCTCGCACATCAAGGGCACCAACGGCAAGTCGCAGGGTGTCGTTCCATTCCTGAAGGTGGTCAACGACACGGCGGTCGCGGTGAATCAATGCTTCGCGCCGGACACCCTTGTGCATACGCAGCGCGGCACGCTGCCCATCCGCCACGTGAAGGCGGGCGACCTGGTGCTCGGGAAGGGTGGCGAGTATCGCGAAGTGATCGCGAGAATGGTATACGAGCAGCGCGACGCGATGGTCGCCATCGACGTCAAGCATTCGCTGACCCCGCTGGAAGTGACGACCGGCCATCCGCTGTGGGCGCTGCGCGGCGTGCCGATGGAGCAGACGAGCGCGCGGACGATGAGCGCTCTCGCCGCTGGGCGCATCAAGCCGGAGTGGATCGACGCCGGGCAGCTCGAAGCCGGCGACTACGTCGGTACCGTCATCCCGACCGAGGTGTCCGCGGTCGAAGGCTTTGCCGAAGACGACGCGCGCATGTACGGAATCCTGCTTGGAGACGGCCACCTGTCGAAGGATGGGATGCAATGGGGCGTCTCGGGCAATCCGGGATGTGATGCGCACCTGCAGTTCGCGCGCGAATACCTGGCCGCGCGCGGCATCCGCTTTTGGCAGACCGCGCGCGGCGAAACCTACGCGCAAGTGCACTGGTCGTCGGGCCGTGGAGTCGTACGCGACGCCACCACCGGCCGCATCGCGGGCGCCGGCGCGGCGACGATGCCGTTCGCCTACGACGACATCTACGATGCCGCGCATCGCAAGCACATCGCGCCCCGCTTCGCGCACCTGCCTCGGCCACAGGCACTCGCGCTGCTGCGCGGCCTGCTCGAAACCGACGGTGGGGTATCGCGAGGCAAGGAAATCTACTTCACATCGACATCACGGTCGCTTGCGGAGGGTGTGCGTTACCAGTGCCTGCGCTTGGGAGTACCCGTCGCCGGCCAGTATCGCGAGCGCGCCAACGGCCATGTCGCGCGACGCTCGGACGGCTCGACCACGCGCTTCGACGCAACGACCAGGGCGTACGACCTGCGTATTCCCGCAGTGCCGGAAATCGCCGCGTTGGTGGGCTGCCAGCCTATCGAAAAACGCAACTGGATCACGGTGGGCGGCACGATCTTCTCGCGCGTGCGCAGCGTGACGCCGATCACGCCCAAGCCGCTGGTGGTCGATCTTAAGGTGAGCGGTGTCGAGTCGTACCAGACCGTGGCCGGCCTCGCCCACAACGGCGGCAAGCGCAAGGGTGCGGTCTGCACCTACCTCGAGTCCTGGCACCTCGACATCGAGGAGTTCCTGGAGCTGCGCAAGAACACCGGCGACGATCGCCGGCGCACGCACGACATGAACACCGCGAACTGGATTCCGGATCTGTTCATGAAGCGCGTGGTGGAAGGCGGGGACTGGACGCTGTTCTCGCCCTCCGACGTGCCCGACCTGCACGACAAGTGGGGTCACGCCTTCGAGGAAGCATACAAGCGCTACGAGGAGCGCGCCGCGCGCGGTGAGATCAAGCTCTGCAAGAGGATCCCGGCGGTGCAGCTCTGGCGCAAGATGTTGTCGATGCTGTTCGAGACCGGGCATCCGTGGATCACGTTCAAGGACGCCTGCAACGTGCGCTCGCCGCAGCAGCACGCCGGCACCGTGCACAGCAGCAACCTGTGCACCGAGATCACGCTCAACACGAGCGAGACCGAGATCGCGGTTTGCAACCTGGGCTCCGTCAACCTGCTCGCCCACATGAAGAAGGGGGACGGCGGCTGGGCGCTCGACCAGGAGAAGCTCGCGCGCACCATCCGGACCGCGATGCGGATGCTCGACAACGTGATCGACATCAACTACTACGCGGTCAAGAAGGCGCGCGACAGCAACATGAGGCACCGGCCGGTGGGCTTGGGCATCATGGGCTTCCAGGACTGCCTGCACCTCACGCGCACGCCGTATGCTTCGCAGGCGGCGGTCGACTTTGCCGACCGCTCGATGGAAGCGGTCTGCTACCACGCGTACCTGGCGTCGACCGAGCTCGCCGCGGAGCGCGGCCGCTATTCGTCGTACAAGGGTAGCCTGTGGGATCGCGGCATCTTGCCGCAAGATACGCTGCAGCTCCTCAAAGACGAGCGCGGCGGCTACGTCGAGATCGACGATTCCTCCTCGCTCGACTGGGACGCGCTGCGCGAGAGCATCCGCGAGCACGGGATGCGCAACTCGAACTGCGTGGCGATCGCGCCCACCGCGACCATCTCCAACATCGTCGGGGTCGCGGCCTCGATCGAGCCCGCGTACCAGAACACCTACGTGAAGTCGAACCTGTCGGGTGAGTTCACGGTGGTCAACGAGCAGCTGGTGCGGGACTTGAAGGAAATCGGCCAGTGGGACGAGGTGATGGTGGCCGACTTGAAGTACTTCGATGGCTCGCTCGCCAAGATCGACCGCGTGCCCGCCGAGATGCGCGAGCTGTACGCGACCGCGTTCGAAGTCGAGCCCCGGTGGATCGTCGAGGCCGGCGCGCGGCGCCAGAAGTGGATCGACCAGGCGCAGAGTCTCAACATCTACATGGCAGGCGCTTCGGGCAAGCAGCTCGACGAGACGTACAAGCTCGCGTGGGTGCGCGGCTTGAAGACGACGTATTACCTGCGCACGTTGGCGGCGACCTCGGCCGAGAAGTCGACCGGCCGCGGCGGCGAGCTGAACGCGGTGTCGGCGGGCCTTTCCGGGCCCTCGGCGGGCGCGGCCGCGGCGGGCGCGCGCGAGGAAGAGGCAACGCCGAAGATGTGCCTCGTGAGCGACCCGACTTGCGAGGCGTGTCAGTAGGAGAGCGGCCCACAGGAACCAGCAGGAAGCACGCGATGCGCCCGGAAGCGTGCAGATGAAGTTCGCGGAAAGCCTTCTCGGAATACCGGAGGAGGGCGACGACGTGGAGTTGGGGTACGGGGGGTGGCTGTCGCACATGGCGATGCGAGCCAGGGAGATGCTGTTCACGCGCCGCAGGCGGCAGCGGCCTGTCGTCTATGGCGGGCGTGAGTTCAGCACTCCGCAACTGCTCGGCGACGCCGTGCTGCCGCCCGATCCGGGGATCTACGTGATTCAGGTGCGGCACTGGTGGTCGGGGTTGACGCCGATCCACGTCGGCGCGAGTCCGAACCTGCACGAGGAGCTGATGGTGGAAGGACATGAAGGCTTTGTGCACTGGCTCACGCACCGCGGCGCTAAGCGCGGCCTGTGGGTGTCCTTTCACCTCGACCACGAGCTCGATCACGGCGGGCGCGATCGCGAGGGAGCGCGAATCTACCGACACTATTTTCCGAAGCGCACGCACTCCTTCGAGGAACATTTGACCACTCACCGCTTCCACCGGCCGTCCGCGCGCCGCGGGCACCATGGCCATGGAGAAAGGAGCCAGGACCATACTCGGTAGCCGTGCGCGCGGCGGCACGCGGCAGGACGAAGAGGCCGCGCGGCGCGAACGGAAACAAACCAGGCCAGGCCCCGCGACACCCAGACAGGACGCGAAGCTTTTTCGCGCTGGCAGCGAGGGAACCGGCGGTACCGAAGGGTCGGCATGCGATTTGCGCCGACCCGGATCGAGAGAGAGCGTCACGCGATCCGAAGCAGACTTGATCCGGGAGGCGCGCGACCAACGTGTCGCGCAGCCCTCTTCCCGGGCAGTGCCGCATCACCCTTGCCCACAGCACGAAAGGATGGACCCATTGCCTCGCTACGAGTCGTCGCCCCGGCATGTTGTCGAAGCGCGCTATCTCGGGGACTACAAGGTCTGGCTGGAATTCAACGATGGACGCAAAGGCGTGGTGGACCTGGCGGATGAGCTGCACGGCGAGCAACGCTTGCCGCTGCGCAACCGCGAGCTCTTCTCCACGTTCTATCTCGACTACGGACTCGCTTCCATCGCATGGCACGACGGCGTGGATTTCACGCCCGAGTTCCTGTACGAGCGCTTGAAGGAAATGCACTAGGAGACGAACCCATGTTGAGCTTCGACGACGAAGTCCCCGCACCCGCCCTCCCCGGCCGCGCCCCGCGCACGCCCGAGACCATCCGCGCCCAGGTGCAGGGCGGGATTCTCTCGCGCGAGCCGGTGCACGACATCGACGTCGAGAAGGAGGCCGCACCCGAGAATTTCCACCGCGTTCGCGTCGAGGACAAGCGCGTCATCAACGGCCAGGCCGACGTGAACCAGCTGGTGCCGTTCAAGTACCGCTGGGCGTGGGAGAAGTACCTTGCCGGCTGCGCGAACCACTGGATGCCGCAAGAGATCAACATGCAGCGCGACATCGAGCTGTGGAAGAACCCGCGGGGGCTGACCGACGACGAGCGCCTCATCGTCAAGCGCAACCTGGGCTTTTTCGTGACGGCCGATTCGCTCGCCGCCAACAACATCGTACTGGGCACCTATCGCCACATCACCGCGCCCGAGTGCCGCCAGTACCTCCTGCGCCAGGCATTCGAGGAGGCGATCCACACCCACGCGTACCAGTACATCGTCGAGAGCCTGGGCCTGGACGAGGGCGAGATCTTCAACGCGTACCACGAAATCAAGTCGATCCGCGACAAGGACGAGTTCCTGATCCCGTTTATCAACGTGCTGACCGATCCCACCTTCAAGACCGGCACGCCCGAGGCCGACCGGCAGCTTCTGCAGAGCCTGATCGTGTTCGCCTGCATCATGGAGGGGCTCTTCTTCTACGTCGGCTTCGTGCAGATCCTGGCGATGGGCCGCCAGAACAAGATGACCGGCTCCTCCGAGCAGTACCAATACATCCTGCGCGACGAGTCGATGCACTGCAACTTCGGCATCGACCTCATCAACACGATCAAGCTCGAGAACCCGCACCTGTGGACGGCCGAGTTCAAGGCCGGGATCGCGCAGCTCATGCGCAAGGGCGTGGAGCTCGAGTACCGCTACGCCGAGGACACCATGCCGCGCGGCGTGCTCGGCCTGAACGCGCCGATGTTCAAGGAGTACCTGCGCTTCATCGCCAATCGGCGTTGCCAGCAGATCGGCCTCGACCCCATATTCGACAAGGCCGACAACCCGTTCCCGTGGATGGCCGAGATGATCGATCTGAAGAAGGAGAAGAACTTCTTCGAGACCCGGGTCACCGAGTACCAGACCGGCGGGGCGCTGAGCTGGGATTGACCCTCGCCGCTCGGCTCGCGCGTCACGCGGCGGCGGCGGCGAAGCGTCGAATCGTGTAGCATCGCCATCCTTTCACGCGCGCTTCCCGGAGACCCGCCATGAAACGCATGCAAGCCAGCGACTTCCCACCCGAGGTCTTGCGGATCTTCGACGGCTACGTGCACGGGCGCATCTCGCGCCGCCAGTTCCTCGACGATGCGGGCAAGTACGCGGTCGGCGGCTTCACGGCGGCCGCGATGCTCGAAGCGCTGCGCCCCAACTATGCCTGGGCCCAGCAGGTCGCAAAGGACGACGGTCGTATCAAGACCGAGTACGTCACCTACGCCTCACCCCAGGGTACGGGGACGATGAAGGGCTACCTCGCGCGCCCCGCCAACGCCGGTGGCAAGCTCCCGGCGGTGCTCGTGATCCACGAGAACCGCGGCCTCAATCCGTACATCGAGGACGTGGCGCGCCGGCTCGCGGTCGAGGGCTACCTCGCCTTCGCCCCGGATGCGCTGACCCCGCTCGGCGGCTACCCGGGCAACGAGGAGAAGGCCGCGCAGATGTTCCAGCAGCTCGACCCCGGCAAGCGCAGCGAAGACCTGCTGGCAGCCGTCGACTACCTCAAGGGCCGTCCGGACTTTAGCGGCAAGATGGGCGCGGTCGGCTTCTGTTTCGGCGGCACCACGGTCAACCTCATCGCCACGCGCGTGCCCGACTTGAAGGCCGCGGTCCCGTTCTACGGCGGGCAGCCGAGCGCGGAGGCCGCCGCGAGGATCAAGGCGCCGCTACTCATCCACTACGCGGCCAACGACGAGCGCATCAACGCCGGGTGGCCCGCGTTCGAGGCGACGCTCAAGGCCAACGGCGCGAAGTACGAGATGTTCATGTACCCGGGCACGCAGCACGGCTTCCACAACGACTCCACGCCGCGCTACGACGAGGCGGCGGCGAAGCTCGCGTGGCAGCGCACGCTCGCGTTCTTCAAGGCGAACCTGGGCTGAAGGAAGGGACACCAGCACAGTTAGCGTGAAAGATGCGGCGCCCCGAAGTCTCTTGCATCTTCAGGGGTGGTGCCAGCCACCATGATCGAGTGGAAAGTCCCACGGTGTCATCCCGAGGAGCGAAGCGACGAGGGATCTGCTTTACGCAACTCGGCTGATTCGCAGCAAGAGCAGATCCCTCGCTCCGCTCGGGATGACACAGCGGGCTATCGGGCCGCCGCAGGCCCCGCAAGGACCTTGCTTGCGGGCAACGGCCTGCGCACGGCGAGCAGCGTGCAATCGTCGGCCGGCGGAGCGTTCCCAAGGAAGCTCACCAGCCCGCTCTGCACCGCGTCCAGCAATGCTTCGACCGGCCGCTCGGCGTTGGCAGCGGCGATGGCCAGCAGCCGCTCCACCGAGAAGCTCTCGTTCGCCGACGATTGCGCCTCGGTCACCCCGTCGGTGAAGCAGACCAGCACGGTGCCCGCCTTCAGCTCCAGCTCCCTCGCCGCATAGCGCAGCCCGGGGAAGACGCCCACCAGCGCGCCTTTGGGCATCGCAAGCTCCACCGCCCCGCCCGCATCCGCCACGATCGGCGCGCAGTGTCCCGCGTTGGAGTAGCAAAGCCGCCCTGACGTCACGTCCAGGAACGCGCAGAACAGCGTGACGAAGATGTTCGCGTCGTTGCCGGCGCAAAGCTGCTCGTTGATGCGCTCCAACAGCCGATCGGGGCTGCGGGTCCCCATCGCTGCGATCCGGATCAATCCCATGGTGCGCGCCATGAACAACGCCGCCGGGATGCCGTGGCCGGACACATCCCCCACGCACAGGAACAGATGCCGGTCGTCGACGAAGAACGCGTCGAAGAAGTCGCCGCCGACTTCGGACGCTGGGCTCATCATGCCGGCGATCTCGACGTCGCCGCGCTCAGGGAACAGGCGCCCGCCGAGGGGGATCATGCTGGTCTGCAGCTGGCGTGCGACGGCGAGCTCGCGGCGCAGGTGCTCGAGGTCGAGCTGCTTGCGCTGCGCTTCGAGCACCGCCTCGTTGCTGCGGCGCATGCGCACGGTCAGCGCCGCGAGCAGATTACGCGTGACGCCCGGGATCGGCGCCAGGCGACTCCAGAAGAGCTTGCCGGGCACGACCAACACGCGCGAATCGACCACCGCGACGACGTAAGCCGATATCGGCTTGCCGTCGATCACCGACAGCTCGCCCACGCTTTCTCCCGCGTGGATGGGAATGCCCCGGTCGGGCGACGCGGGATCGTCCAGATGCGCGGCCACCTGGCCCGCGAGCAGCAGGTAGATGTCGTCGTTGTCCTTCCCCGGCTCCAGCAGAATCGTGCCGGCCGGCAAGCTCCGGATCTCGCAGTCCTTGATCGCCTCGTGCACGAGCGCCAAGTCGACCCCGCGAAAGATCGAGATCGCCGCGACCTCGGCGGCGTTCGCGTCCATCGCCGTCGCCGTCATG
>JADLEZ010000491.1 GCA_020845855.1 Burkholderiales bacterium | reverse complement strand
GGACCGCCACGCTCACCATCACGCTCGGCAACAGCGGGCTCGTGCCGCTGGTGCTCACACAGCCGTTCACCGATCCGATGCCCGCGGGGATGACCATCACCTCGGGCAATACGGGCATGTGCACGGGTGTGGTCGTGGCGCCGACGCTGATCACGCTGCCCGCGGGCAACTCGATCTCGCCGGGCGGCTGCACGATCGTGGTGACCGTTACGTCTTCCACGCCGGGCGACGTGCGGAACATTACCAGCGCGCTCGTCGCCGGCAGTATCGTGGCGCCGGCCGCGAACGCGCCGCTGGCGGTGGGCCGCCCGCTGGGGCCGACCGAGCCGATCCCGGTCGACTCGCCCGCCGCGCTCCTGCTCGCGGCCCTCGCGATCGCGCTCCTGGGCGCACGGCACCTCGTGCGCCGCTAGAGCAGGTCGATGCAAAAGGCGTCCGAGCCGTCCTAAGGATGACGAGGAAGCAGCGTTGCGCCTTTTGCATCGAGGTTGATGTCAGGCGGCCGCCCTAGGGGCGGCCCGTCGGGCGACCGCCGGAAACAGCACGAAACAACGGGCGTCGTGCGCATGCCGCCGCCTTCGATCGCGTTCTGCATCATGTGGCTAGCCTTACCCTTCGCAAGTGCGCCCGCGCGGCCAAGCGTTGGGGCGCGGGAGAATCGCGATGTGCCGGTATCGAGCGAACCGGCCGCGCTCGGAGCGGCGCTCGATTGCCTGCGCGGTGAGGGCGGGGTTGACCGCGTACGTTCGATTGTCATATCATATGCAATATGACTCCGTGGCGAGTCACGCTGGACACGAACGTCCTGATCTCGGGACTGCGGAGCAGGAACGGAGCGTCGTTCCGGATCCTGTCGCGTTGGTTGCGGGGTGAATTCGTCGCGTGCGCCTCGGTCCCGCTGTGGCTCGAGTATGAAGCCACGCTCAAGCGCGACGACGTGGCGGCGGCCCACGGCTTGTCCGGCGACGAGGTGGACGCTCTTCTGGACGCGTGGTCGGTCCACGTCGTTCCCGTCGAACTGCGGTTCAGTTGGCGGCCGCAACTGCGGGACCCCAAGGACGAGATGGTGCTCGAGACTGCGCTCAACGGCCGGGCGGAGGCGCTCGTGACGTTCAACCGTGACGATTTCGAGCATGCCGCCCGCCAATTCGGCGTTCCGCTCTGGCGTCCGCAGGACCTGCTGGCACGACTGAAAGGCGAATGAATCATGAGCAACTACGCACTTCGGATTCCGAACTCGCTCTTCGACTACGCGAAGCGTTGCGCCGAGGAGGAGAGCGTGTCGATGAACCAGTTCTTCGTCATGGCGATCGCCGAGAAGGTCTCGGCGCTCAAGACCGAGGCGTACTTCAGGGAGCACGCCGGGCGCGCCGACGTTTCGCGTGCGCGGGAGATACTGAAGAGGGTGCCGAACGTGCCGCCGACGTCCGGGGACGAACTCGACGCGGCGCACGCGGCGCGAGTGTCGACGGCGAAGTACCCCACTCGCAAGAAGACAGCGGCGGCTTCGTCCAGGTCCAAGGCACGCAAGATGCGATGACTACGGGTCGAAACGGTGCGGCCGTGCACGAGCGGCGCAGGTGAGGCGTTGATGTGCCGGCGATCCGTGCGAGTAGAACGCGAAGCAAGGGAACGTATGAAAAAAGCCGGGGCTGGCCCCGGCTTTTTTCCTGATGCGAGGGATCGATCAGGTCGACTGGATGTTGCTCGCCTGCTTGCCCTTCGGGCCCTGCGTGACTTCGAAGGAGACCTTCTGGCCTTCCTTCAGCGTCTTGAAGCCGGGCATGTTGATCGCGGAGAAGTGCGCGAAGAGATCCTCGCCACCGCCGTCCGGCGTAATGAATCCAAAGCCCTTAGCGTCGTTGAACCACTTTACGGTACCTGTTGCCATTTCTGGAATTTCCTCAAGATTAATAGTCGGCGGGCGGGTGCCCGCCCCATGTTTCATTCTCAAGGACAGAAAAGTACGGAACCGCAATCACCGACGATCGGTGCGGAGACTGGGCTTGGGCGTGCTTAAAGTACTTGAAACAAAACACCTTTGGGAGCATACGCGAACGGTAGGGATTTGGGAATACCCACCCGCGGGATGAACTCTCCCACGGAGTGGACCCCGGGAACGGTCCCAAGTTCCGGGCGGCGAGGGGAAGCTTGCCGTGGGCCACGTCCTGCAGTCAAGCCGGACTGTTGCCGCCGTGCATGTCGGCGAACAATCGTTCGGCGGCCCGGCTTCGCTGGGCGTCGAACGCGAGGCCAGTTGACCAGGCGAGCGCTCACCCCGTACGCTTGCGCGCGCTGCCCCATCCGAAGCGAATCCTTCCGTGCGCCGCGTCCTCTACGTCGATAACCACAACGTCGAGCTCGACCTCGAGCGGGGCATGTTCGGACCCGCCGGCATTGAACTGGTCGTCGCGCCGTGCAAGACCGAGGACGACATCCTCGCGCACGGCCGTGGCTGTCAGGGCATTCTCCTGCAGCACGCGCCGGTCACGGCGCGGGTGGTGGCCGCCATGCCGCAGCTTTGCATCGTGAGCCGCATCGGTGCGGGCTACGACAACGTCGACACCGACGCCTGCGAGAGGGCGGGCGTGTGGGTCGCGAATTCGCCGGACTACGGCGTGGGCGAGGTCGCGACCCACGCGCTGGCGCTCGCGCTCGCCGCGATCCGCAACATCGTGGCCTACCACCGCGACGTCGGCCGCGGCACCTGGTACCACCTCTCGTCCGGCGCGTTGCCGCGGCCGTCGAATATGACGCTGGGCATCGTCGGCCTCGGCCGCATCGGCAAGCGCATGGCGCACGTCTCGCGCAACGTCTTCAAGCGGGTGATTGCCTACGACCCTCACCTGATCGACGGCGACTTCCCGGCCTACGTCGAGCGCGCGGCCACGCTCGCCGAGCTCGCGGCGCAATCCGACGTGGTCTCGGTTCACACCCCGCTCACCGCGCAAACGCGCGGCATGATCGGCGCCACGTTCTTCGGCGCGCTCAAGCACGGGGCCTACCTGGTCAACACGGCGCGCGGTGCGGTGGTCGACATCCCGGCCCTCACGCGCGCGCTGGAATCCGGCACGCTCGCCGCAACCGGCCTCGACGTGCTGCCGGAGGAGCCCGTTGCGCGCGATTCGCCGCTATTGGCCCACGACCGCGTCATCCTCACGCCGCATGCTGCCTTCTACTCGCAGGAGTCGCTGCAGGAGATGCGGCGCAAGGCCGCGCAGAACATCATCAGCTGGTTCGCCACGGGCAAGCCGGATTACGTCGTCACCCGCGGAACCCGCAAGCCGTGACCCCCACCCCGGCGTCGTCGAGTACTACGCGTCCGGCCTGACCGGCGCGGTGAAGGAGTAAAATCCCCGTCTGGCCAACCCGAAAGACTACGGCGATGAGCGACATCCACGACACGATCCGCGAGCAGGTCACCACCCACCCGGTGGTGCTCTACATGAAGGGCACGCCGCAGTTCCCGCAATGCGGCTTTTCCGCCACCGTCGCCGAGATTCTCAAGCGCTGCGGCGCCACCGAGTATTTCTCGGTCAACGTGCTCGCCGACGAGGAGATCCGCCAGGGCATCAAGGAATACGCCAACTGGCCGACCATCCCGCAGTTGTACGTCAACGGCGAGTTCGTCGGCGGCTGCGACATCGTGCGCGAGATGTACCAGAGCGGCGAATTGCAGAAGCTTCTGGCGCCGGCGACCGCCTGACCGCAGCGTTGCTGCCACCCTGAGGGCCGCCACCGCGCGGCCCTTTTGCTGCATAGTCGCGCCTGGCGGGCCCGCCGATCGGCCCCGCAACCACGTAAGACGTAAGCCACTGACCGGGAGGGTCCCCATGGAAGCGCTGAAGTCCGCGAGCGACACGCTGTTCATCCTGCTGGGCGCGGTGATGGTGCTGGCGATGCACGCCGGCTTCGCGTTTCTCGAGCTGGGCACCGTGCGCAAGAAGAGCCAGGTCAACGCGCTGGTCAAGATCATGGTCGACTTCTCGGTGTCGACGGTGGCCTACTTTTTCATCGGCTACGCGATCGCCTACGGCACGACGTTCTTCGCTGGCGCGGAAGGGCTCGCGCAGAAGAACGGCTACGACCTCGTCAAGTTCTTCTTCCTGCTGACCTTCGCCGCGGCCATTCCCGCCATCGTCTCGGGCGGCATCGCCGAGCGCGCGAAATTCAACCCGCAGCTCGCCGCCACCTTTCTGCTCGTGGGCTTCGTCTATCCGTTCTTCGAGGGCATCGCCTGGAACCAGCACTTGGGCATCCAGGCGTGGCTCAAGGGCGCGTTCGGCGAGGAGTTCCACGACTTCGCCGGCAGCATCGTGGTGCACGCGGTCGGCGGCTGGGTCGGGCTGGTCGCGGTGCTGATGCTCGGCGCGCGCCGGGGGCGCTACTCGAAAGAGGGCGGCATCGCCGCGCACCCGCCGTCGTCGATCCCTTTCCTCGCACTCGGCGCGTGGGTGCTGTCGGTGGGCTGGTTCGGGTTCAACGTGATGTCCGCGCAGACCATCGACAAGATCTCGGGGCTGGTCGCCATCAACTCGCTGATGGCCATGGCCGGCGGCACCATCGCCGCGTTCGTGGCCGGCCGCAACGACCCGGGCTTCGTGCACAACGGGCCGCTCGCGGGCCTCGTCGCCATCTGCGCCGGCTCGGACATCATGCATCCCATCGGCGCGCTGGTTACCGGCGCGGCCGCCGGCACATTGTTCGTGCTTCTTTTCACCGTGACGCAGAACCGCTGGAAGATCGACGACGTGCTGGGCGTGTGGCCGTTGCACGGGCTGTGCGGCGCGTGGGGCGGCATCGCGGCCGGCATCTTCGGCGCCAAGGCGCTGGGCGGGTTGGGCGGCGTGGCGCTCGGCTCGCAGGTCGCGGGCACGCTGCTCGGGATCCTGGTGGCCGTTGTGGGCGCCACGATCGTCTACGGCGCGCTCAAGGCGACCGTCGGTTTGCGCCTCGAGGCCGAAGAGGAGTTCAACGGCGCCGACTTGAGCATCCACAAGATCGGCTCGACCAGCGACCGCGAAACCGCGTGGTGAGGGGCAGGAAGGCGGCGCAAGTCCGGCGCCAGCGCCTGCGTTCGAGTCCGCCGAGCGCCGGGAGCCGCCGCCGTTGGGGTTAGGTTAGGCACAAGTCTTGCAGGGGACTATCCGCAAGGGCGCCTGGAAACCTCGTTCGCGCCATCCTTCGGAGTATTTGTCCCATGAATCGCCGTTCGCCTTGCGGACACAGGCCCATATACGTTGCGCTGGCTGCGATGTTCGGGATCGGCTTGGTCCCGGGGGCTCATGCCGTGCTCGCTCCGAGCCAAGCGGACGCGAATGTCTGGGTCTCGTCGCCACTCTCTCTGATACCCCCAGGTTCCGACCCGACGAAAATCAAAGTGGGCGGCGGATCGTATGGGCTGGTCAGGTTCGACTTGCGGACGCTTCCCGAGGGCACGTGCGGCAACGATATCGAGAAGGCGACGCTGTTTCTTTTCACGACTGCGGTCGATGCGCCAGGCACGGTCTCGGTCTATGCCATCGCTGCCGATTGGTCCGAGTCGACCGTTACCTACAACACGAAACCTCCCCTATCCGGCGCACCGGTAGCAGCCTTCATCGTTTCGTCCACGCAGTCGTATGCCGTGGTGGACATTACGAATCAGGTGAAGGCGTGGTTGAACAGCCTGCCGGGCGGATACCCCGGCTGCGGCGGGTCAGGCAACTCGAATTTCGGAATCTGGCTGCAGTCCAGCGACGCGCGGGCCACCTTCGCGAGCAAAGAGCTCAACGGGCTGGCCCCGGTTCTCGATGTGACGATGTCCGTGGAAACGGCCGTTGGCCCCACGGGTGCTACCGGCCCGGCTGGCCCCATGGGCCCGACCGGTGCTGCCGGTGCGACGGGTGGCACGGGCGCCATAGGCCCCACGGGTGCTGCTGGCGCGACCGGCGCGACAGGAGCCACAGGTGCGATAGGTCCCACGGGTAGCATCGGTCCGACCGGTGCTGCTGGCGCGACCGGCGCGACGGGTGCAACAGGCGCGACGGGTGTTGCGGGTCCGACGGGTGCCGTGGGTGCGACGGGCGTGGCCGGCG
>JADLEZ010000490.1 GCA_020845855.1 Burkholderiales bacterium | reverse complement strand
TGTCCGCGCAGGGCCGCGCCGAGGAGGCGCGCCGCGCCTATCGCGACTATGCGCAGCGCCTGGCCGCCGACCTGGGCATCGAGCCGTCCGCCGCGCTGCGCGACGTCGCGCGGCAGTTCGGCACCCGCGGTCTGATCGAGCATCGTCCCGCGGATGTTCCGCCGAAGCGGGCTGAAGGCGCGGGCTTCGTGGGTCGCCGCGTCGAGCTTGCGCGGATCAAGGCGCTATTGCTTGGCGACAAATGCCGGTTGCTCACGGTCAGCGGACCCGGCGGTGTGGGCAAGAGCGCCTTGGCGCGCGCCGCGTTGCCGGAGCTCGCGGCCGACTTCGCGGGTGAGGCGTTCTGGATCGCGCTCGACGACCTCTCGAGCACCGACCAGATCGCGCAGCGCTGCGCGTCGTCGATCGGCCTCGAGTTGCGCGGCGCCGATCCACCCGCCCGACAACTGACCCGGCACCTGCGCGACCTGCGGGCCCTCCTGGTGTTCGATAACGCCGAGCATCTCGACGGGTTCGCCGCGTGGGTCGACATGCTGTTGTCGGACTGCGGCGCGATCAAGCTCCTGATCACCTCCCGCATACGCATTGGCCTCGCAAGCGAGTGGCTGTTGCCGCTGGAAGGGCTGCCGGTTCCCGACGCCGACGAAACAGAGCTCGACGCGCTGCGCGCCTACGACTCCGTGCGCTTGTTCGAGGCGCGCGCCGCCGCCCAGCACCCGAGCTACGACGCGGCCGCGGAGGCGGTCGCGGCGGCGGCGATCGCACGAGCCACCGAAGGACTCCCGCTTGCGCTCGAGCTGGCGGCCGCGCGGGTGCGGATCCTGCCCGTGGCGGAGATCGGCCGCGAGCTCGCCCGCTCGATCGATCTGCTCGAGCCGGCTGCCGATGGCGCCGCGCGCAACACGAGCCTGCGGGCGAGCTTCGACCACTCCTTCCGCATGCTCGCGCTCCGCGAGCGGGAGGCGCTCGTCGCCTGCACGGTCTTTCCCGCCGGATTCTCCCGGGAGGCCGCGCGCGCGATCGCCGGCGCCTCGCTGCCGCTCGTCGCCTCGCTCGTCGACAAGTCGCTCCTGCGGGCCGATGGCAGCGGCCGCTTCTCGCTGCATTCGCTGATCCGTCAATGCGCTGCGGAACGCGTCGAGGACGCGTCGCGCCTGCGCCTTCGGCACGCGGAGTACTTCGCTCACTTGCTGGCACGTCACGCGGACTTCAAGCACGTCGACCAGAAGCGTGCCATCGCCGAAGTCGAACTGGAGCTCGCCAACTGCCATGCGGCCTGGGCGGTGGCGCTCGCCGAGCGCTCGGGCCGGCTTATCGGGCTCATGGCGCAGGCGATGCGTCATTTCTTCGAGGCCGCCGGCCGCTGGACCGAGGGTATCGAACTGTTGTCGGCAGCGCTGGCTGTCATCGACGTTGCGAACGACGCGAGTTCGCCGACGCGGATCGCGGTTCTCGACGCGCTGGCGGCGCTGCATTGGCGCCGGGGCGACTTCGCACGCGCGGAGCAGCATGCGCGCGCGGCTCTCGCGTTGGCGCGCGGCGCAGAAGACTCGGGCGGCATCAAGGCCGCGTTGACCACCATCGGCCTCTCGCTCTGGCAGATGGGCCGCTACGAGGAAGCGAGGGCGAACTACGAAGAGGGGCTGGCGAGCGCGCGCGCGGATGGCGACCGCGAAGGCGTCGCCCAGTTCAGCTCGAACCTCGCCATCATCGAAAAGACCGAAGGCAACTACGCACGCGCCGCGGCGCTGTACGAGGAAGCGCTCGCGATCGAGCGGCTCGCCGGCAATCGGCGCGGCCTGGTCACCCGGCTCAACAACCTCGGCAACCTGTATCGCGTGCAGCACGATCCGGCCGCGGCGATGCGCTGCTTCGAGGAAGGCCTGCAGCTTGCGGAGGCTTCCGGTCTCGCCGCACCGGCCGTCTTCCTGCTCGTCAACCTGGCTTTGACCACGCTCGAGCTGGGCGACCTCGAAGCATGCGAGCGCTACGCGCGGCGGGGCCTCGACCAGGCGCGCCTGCGCGGCGAGCCCCAGATCGAGGTGATGGCCTGGCTCACGAGGGCGCGCCTTGCCATCGTGCGCGGCGAAGGCGCGAGTGCGGACGAATTCACGCTCGAAGCGCTCGTCCGGGCGCAGGCAACGCGCTACACGCTCTGCGAGCTGGAGGCGATCAACGTGCGCGCGCAAGCGCTGGCGGCTCGAGGCGACCGGATGCAGGCAGCCACGCTTTGGTCCGCCGTCGCAGGTCATCCGATGTCCAGCGCCGACACGCGGGAGGCAGCCGAGCTCGGCCTCGCGAGGTTGACGCTGACGCGTGAAGAGGCGGCTGCGGCACAGGTCGCCGCCGCGGGGACGTCCTTCGAACAGATCGTCGGCGACACCGTGAACCAATTGCGCGCGGCGCGTCCGTAGCGGCTTCGTAACGCCCGCATTGCGAGATCGCGTCAGTCGCCGCGCTTCACGCGCCGCCACTCGGCGCCGAGCACTGCCTGTGCGGCTGCGGCGATGCGCTCGACGTCCGCGGACTCGAGGCACACAGCCGGGTCGTCCTGCCGCAGGCGCGCGACCGCGATCTCGACCGCGCGGCACAGGGCGACGTGCAGCGCGTCGCCGGGGTTCGTGAGCAGGCGCAATTCCCAATAAAGCTGCGCGATCCTCTGGAAGGCCGGCAGCTGGGTCGGATCGGCGTTCAGCAGCGCGCGGCCGCCGTCCCAGCCGCTTTCCCATCGCCCCTTCTGGACGGCCGCCATCGCGAGCCTGGATGCGAGCTCGGCGGTGGTGTCACGCAGCCGCGCGATCCATTTCTCGCGGTTCGCCGACAGCACACTCGCGTTGAACTGCCGGCGCGACACCACCAGGCTCACGGCCGGCGCGATCGTCGCGGCGACGAGCGCCGAGCACGCGACCACGAAGCTCACGTGGACGGGCGACAAGTCCATCACGCGCCCCGGGCCGCGGCCGCGAGTCCCGCGTGCGGGAACGGCCCGCTCGCCGCGCCGATCGCCGCGTTGCGCATCGCCTCGAGCTCCCAGGGATTGTGCGCGCAGAACACGCGGACGTCCGGGCGCTCGGCCGTGAGCCTGCGCAGGCGGTCCTGATTGCGGAGGCGCTCGGCGCGCTTCGTCTGCACGATCGCCTGGAACGCGCCGACCATCCATGCGCACTGCCGCGCCGGCCCGTGCACCTCGCGCGCGTCGAAGTACGCGTCGCCCGCGTGCAGCAGCCACCCGCGGCGATCGTTGACCGCGACGCCGCAGTGGCCGAGCGTGTGGCCGAACAGCGGCACCAGCAGAATCTCCGGCGGCAGCCCGCGCAGCGAGCGGATCGATTCGAAGCCCATCCAGGGCTCGCCTTCCTCCGAGTAGCTCTCGAAGCGGGGCTCGTGCGCCCACATCACGGGCAGGTAGCGTTTCTTGTCCTTCCACGTGCGCCGCGCGCGGCAGGCGTCGAGCTCGCGCGCATGCAGGTGGATCGTCGCGTTCGGGAAGTCGGCGAGACCGCCGACGTGGTCGAGGTCCATGTGCGTCATCACGATGTGGCGCACGTCGGCCGGATCGAAGCCGAGCTTGCGAATCTGGTGAACCGCGGCGTAGGACGGGTCGCGGCGCGGGTTCGCGTAGACGTAGGTGAACGTGAGGCCCAGCCGCTTCGCGGGGTCGACGAAATCCTGCGTTCCGAGGCCGGTGTCCACCAGGACCAGGCCGCTCGCCGGCGTCTCGATCAGCAGGCAGTGGCAGGCGAGCTGCCGTCCGTGCAGGCGCAGGCGCTGGATGCAGGCGCAGTCGAGGTGGTGAACCTTGAGCGAGGCAGACACGATCGATCTCCTTAAAAGGGAATAAACGTTCCCTATTCTTCCGGCTTTCGGTCAACCTGTCAAGGAATATTTGTTCCCTTTTTTTGGTATCCTCCGCGAATGCCCAAGATTTCGGACGAGACGCGCGCGCTACGCCGGGCCCAGATCCTCGAGGCCGCCTGGCGGTGCTTCTATCGCGAGGGCGTCCAGGCCACCACGATGGAGCAGATCATCGCGGAAGCGGGAATGTCGGCGAGCGCCATGTACCGGTACTTCGCCAACAAGGAGGACATCATCGTCACGGCGATCGGCACTTCGCTGTCGGGCTTGAGGAGCTTGCTCGAGCCGGTCTTCGCCGATCCGTCGCTGGACGCACCCTCCG
>JADLEZ010000489.1 GCA_020845855.1 Burkholderiales bacterium | reverse complement strand
TGTGTCTCGTACTGAGCGCGGATCGGCGCCTTGAACGCCTCCTCGTCCTCGTTGCTCCACGTCTTGCCGGCCGCGGTGAGGCCGTCGCGGCGCACGGTGGCGAGCACGGAGGCTGCCTGCTCGCCGCCCATGACCGAGATGCGTGCGTTCGGCCACATCCACAAAAAGCGCGGACCGTAGGCGCGCCCGCACATGCCGTAGTTGCCGGCGCCGAAACTGCCGCCGATGATCACCGTGAACTTGGGCACCGCCGCGCAGGCCACCGCCGTCACCATCTTGGCGCCGTGGCGCGCGATTCCCTCGTGCTCGTACTTCCTGCCGACCATGAAGCCGGTGATGTTCTGCAGGAATAAGAGCGGCGTGCCGCGCTGCGCGCAGAGCTCGATGAAATGCGCGCCCTTTTGCGCCGACTCCGAGAAGAGGATGCCGTTGTTGGCGACGATGCCGATCGGATAGCCGTGGATATGCGCGAAACCCGTCACGAGCGTCGTGCCGTAGCGGGACTTGAACTCGTCGAGCGCGGAGCCGTCGACCACGCGTGCGATCACCTCCCGCACGTCGTACGGCTTGCGGGTGTCGCCGGGAATCACGCCGTACAGGCTCTCGCTGTCGTACAGCGGATCGACGGGCGGCTGGACCTGCACGCCGATCGATTTGCCGCGATTGAGGTTGGCCACGATGCGGCGCGCGATTTGGAGCGCGTGCGCGTCGTTCTCCGCGAGGTGGTCGGCCACCCCGGAGATGCGCGTGTGCACGTCGCCGCCGCCCAGCTCCTCGGCGGTAACCTCCTCGCCGATCGCCGCCTTCACCAGCGGCGGCCCGCCCAGGAAGATGGTGCCCTGGTTGCGCACGATGACCGTCTCGTCGCTCATCGCCGGCACGTAGGCCCCACCCGCGGTGCACGACCCCATGACCACCGCGATCTGCGGGATCTTCGCCCCCGACATCGTCGCCTGGTTGTAGAAGATGCGCCCGAAGTGCTCGCGGTCTGGAAACACGCTGTCCTGCTCGGGCAGGAACGCGCCGCCGGAATCGACGAGATAGATGCACGGCAGGCGATTCTCGCGCGCGATCTCCTGCGCGCGCAGGTGCTTCTTCACCGTCAGCGGGTAGTAGGTGCCGCCCTTGACCGTCGCGTCGTTGGCGACGATCACGCACTCGCGGCCGGACACGCGCCCGATGCAGGTGATGACACTCGCCGCCGGCACGTCGCCGCCGTACATGCCGTAGGCAGCCAGCGGCGACAGCTCGAGCAGCGGCGCGCCGGGGTCGACCAGGGCGTTGACGCGGTCGCGCGGCAGGAGCTTGCCGCGCGCGAGGTGCTTCTGCCGCGCTTCTTCGCTGCCGCCACGCGCGACCTCCGCCGTCTTCGCGCGCAGGTCGGCGACGAGATCGCGCATGAGCCCCGCGTTGGCGCGGAACTCCTCCGAGCGCGGGTCGAGCCTGGTCTTTAGAATGGTCATGCCGCGGCCAATGTAGCAGAAAGCGGCGGCTCACCTGGCTCACTGGTCCGCGCCGGTGCCGCGCTCATGTGTCATCCCGAGCCAAGCGAGGGATTCGCAGTTCGTACCCAGCAGGTCCCTCGGCGCACGCGCCTTTGGGAAGCCAGGCTGTAACAGATCGCAACAATTACCGTCGGACGGAACTCGCCCGTTTCGGGAGAATCCGTAGCTGAAGGCACCCCACCCACAACCCCATGGACTCCACCGTCGTTTCGCCGCCCCGCCCGCACGCGCCGCCGGCCGCCGCGCAGCCGCGGTCGTCGCCCGAACCCGAGCCGCCACCGCGCCCGCGCCGGTGGACGTCCCTCGTCGTCCTGCTCGTGCTCGTCGCGCTCGGCGCCGGCGGTTACTACTGGTGGTGGTCGCGGCAGGCGCCTGCGGCGCCGGTGGCGCAGGGTCCGGGTGCGGGGCGCTTCGACCCCAACCGGGTGATGCCGGTGATTGCGCAGCCGGTACGCCGGGGCACGATCGACATCTACCTCAATGCCCTCGGCACGGTGACCCCGCGTAACCTCGTGGTGGTGCGGCCGCGCGTCGACGGCCAGCTCATGCGCGTGCACTTCGAGGAAGGGCAAACCGTCAAGGCCGGCCAGCTCCTCGCGGAAATCGACCCGCGCCCCTTCCAGGTGCAGCTCGCACAGGCGCAGGGACAGCTCGCCAAGGACCAGGCGCTCGTTGCCAATGCGCAGGTCGATCTCGAGCGCTATCGCACGCTGCTCGCGCAGGATTCGATCGCCAAGCAGCAGGTCGACACGCAGGAGGCGCTGGTGCGCCAGTACCAGGGCACGATTCAGGCCGACCAGGCGGCGGTCGACAGCGCGCGCCTGCAGCTTTCGTATGCGCGGGTAACGGCGCCGATCGGCGGCCGCGCCGGCCTGCTCCAGGTCGACCCCGGCAACATGGTGCGCGCGTCCGATGCCAATGGGATCGTGACCCTCGCCCAATTGCAGCCCGCGAGTGCGACCTTCCCGATTCCCGAGGACAACCTGCCGCTCGTGATGCGCCGCTTGGCACAGGGCGTGCCGACGCCGGTCGAGGCGTGGAACCGCGAGGGCACGGTGAAGCTCGCGACCGGCAAGCTCGTGACCGCCGACAACCAGATCGACCCCGCCACCGGCACCGTGAAGATGAAGGCGGATTTCCCGAATCAGGATTCGGCGCTGTTTCCCAACCAGTTCGTCAACGTGCGCATGCTCGCGCGCACGATCGAGGACGCGACACTGGTGCCGACCGCCGCGATCCAGCGCGGGGCGCCGGGCACGTTCGTGTACGTGGTGAAGGACGACAACACCGTGACCGTCGCACCGGTGAGGCTCGGGCCTACGCAAGGCGACGTCGCGGTGGTGGACAGCGGCGTTCAGCCCGGCATGCGCGTGGTGGTCGACGGCGCCGACCGCCTGCGCGAAGGCGCACGGGTCGACGTCGTGACGCGCGATTCGCAGGCCGTCGCGCCTGCCAAGCAGGCCGCGCCGAAGGGCATGCGCGGCGACCGCCCGGCGGGCGCCAAGCGCGAAGGCGCGCCGCCGAAGTCGCCGTAAGACGGCCGCGACCATGAACCCGTCGCGGCAGTTCATCTTGCGCCCGGTGGCGACGACGCTATTGATGGTCGCGATCCTGCTCGCGGGCATCGTCGCCTATCGCGTGCTGCCGCTGTCCGCGCTGCCGGAAGTCGACTACCCGACCATCCAGGTGGTGACGCTGTACCCCGGCGCGAGCCCGGACGTGACCGCGTCGTCGATCACCGCGCCGCTCGAGCGCCAGTTCGGGCAGATGCCCGGCTTGGCACAGATGTCGTCGACGAGCTCCGGCGGCGCGTCGGTGATCACGCTGCGCTTCAGCCTCGCACTCTCCCTCGACGCCGCGGAGCAGGAGGTGCAGGCCGCGATCAACGCCGCGTCGAACTTCCTGCCCGCCGACCTGCCGAGCCCGCCGATCTATCACAAGGTCAACCCGGCGGACGCGCCGATTCTCACGCTCGCGCTTACCTCGACCACCCTGCCGCTGCCCAAGCTCCAGGACTTGGCCGACACCCGCATCGCGCAGAAGATCTCGCAGCTTCCGGGGGTGGGCCTCGTCAGCATCAGCGGCGGCCAGCGTCCCGCAGTGCGCATCCAGGCGAATCCCAAGGCGCTCGCGGCCTACGGCCTGTCGCTCGAGGACCTGCGCACGGCCATCGCCAACGCGAACACCAACCAGGCCAAGGGCAGCTTCGACGGGCCGGCGCGCGCCTCGACCATCGATGCCAACGATCAGCTCAAGTCCGCCGACGAATATCGCCGGCTCATCATCGCCTACCGCAACGGCGCACCCATCCGGGTGCAGGATGTCGCCGACACCGTCGACGGCGCCGAGAATGCGCGCCTCGCGGCGTGGGCCGACGGCACGCCGGGCATCATCCTCAACGTGCAGCGCCAGCCCGGCACCAACGTGATCGAAGTGGTCGACCGCGTGAAAGAGCTCCTGCCGCAGTTGCAGGAGTCGCTGCCGGCGGCGGTCGAGATGCACCTTCTGACCGATCGCACCGTCACCATCCGCGCCTCGGTACGCGACGTGCAGTTCGAGCTCCTGCTCGCGGTGGCGCTGGTCGTGCTCGTGATCTTCCTGTTCCTGCGCAACCTCCCCGCCACCGTCATTCCCAGCGTGGCAGTCCCGCTGTCGCTGGTCGGCACCTTCGGCGTCATGTACCTCGCCGGCTTCTCGATCAACAACCTGACGCTGATGGCGCTCACCATCGCCACCGGCTTCGTGGTCGACGACGCCATCGTGGTGATCGAGAACATCGCGCGCTACATCGAGAAGGGCGAGAAGCCGCTCGCCGCCGCGCTCAAAGGGTCGAAGCAGATCGGCTTCACCATCATCTCGCTCACGTTCTCGCTGATCGCCGTGCTGATCCCGCTCCTGTTCATGGCGGACGTGGTCGGGCGCCTGTTCCGCGAGTTCGCGATCACGCTGGCGGTGGCGATTCTCATCTCGGCGGTGGTGTCGCTCACCCTCACGCCGATGATGTGCGCGAGATTCCTGCGCCGAGTCCCCGAAGACCAGCAAGGACGCTTCTACCGCGCGAGCGGCGAATTGTTCGAGCGGGTGATCCGGCGCTACGGCCGAATGCTCGCCTGGGTGCTCGACCGCCAGCTCGCGACCCTCGTCGCGTTCCTGGTTACGGTGGCGCTGACGGTGCTCCTGTACGTGTTCATTCCCAAGGGCTTCTTCCCGGTGCAGGACACGGGCGCGATCCAGGGCATCACCGAAGCGCCGCAGAGCATCTCCTTCGCGGCGATGGCCCAGCGGCAGCAGGCGGTGGCCGAGGTCGTGCTGGCGGACCCCGCGGTGGCGAGCCTGTCCTCGTTCATCGGCGTCGACGGCACCAACCCCACGCTGAACAGCGGGCGCATGCTCATCAACCTGAAGCCGCGCTCGGAGCGCTCCGCCTCGGCGAGCGAGGTGATCCGCCGCCTGGACACCAGGTTGCACGACGTGCCCGGCATCACCCTGTACATGCAGCCGGTGCAGGACCTGACCATCGAGGACCGGGTGAGCCGCACGCAGTACCAGTTCACCGTGGAGAGTGTCGACGCCGCGAACCTGAGTCAATGGGTCCCGCGCCTGGTCGACCGGCTGCGCGAAGTCCCGCAGATGGCGGACGTCGCATCCGACCTCTCGGACCAGGGCCTGCAGGCCTTCGTCGAGATCGACCGGGCCACCGCGAGCCGCCTCGGCATCACGCCCGCGGCGATCGACGCCGCGCTGTACGACGCGTTCGGCCAGCGCCTCGTGTCCACCATCTTCACCCAGACCAACCAGTACCGCGTGGTGCTCGAGGTGAAGCCCGAGTTCCAGCGCGGCCCGGCCGCGCTGGAGGCGATCCACGTGACCTCCAGCCTGCCCGGCCAGCCGGCGCAGCAGGTGCCGCTGTCGACCGTGGCGCGCGTGGTCGAGAAGTCGGCGCCGCTCGCGATCAACCGCATCGGCCAGTTCCCGGCGACGACCGTCTCCTTCAATCTCGCGCCCGGCGCCTCGCTGGGCGACGCGGTGAAGGCGGTGGAGGCCGCGCGCACGGAGCTCGGCCTGCCGCCGAGTGTGCAGATCAACTTCCAGGGTGCGGCGCTCGAGTTCCGCGCGGCGCTCGCCAACCAGCTCCTGCTGATCCTCGCCGCCATCGTCACCATGTACATCGTGCTCGGCGTGCTCTACGAAAGCTTCGTGCACCCGGTCACGATCCTGTCGACACTGCCGCCGGCGGGCGTGGGCGCGCTCCTCGCGCTGATGCTGACCGGCCACGACCTGTCGGTCATCGCCATCATCGGCATCATCCTGCTGATCGGCATCGTCAAGAAGAACGCGATCATGATGATCGACTTCGCGCTCGATGCCGAGCGCGAGGAG
>JADLEZ010000488.1 GCA_020845855.1 Burkholderiales bacterium | reverse complement strand
GCCGCGCTGACGCTGCTCGCGCCGCAGATCGTCCACGCCGCGCCGTGGCTTACGCCGTGGGTGTCGTATCTGTGCGGGGTAGGCGCGCGGTAGCGGGCGACATCCGCGGCAGCGCGTTGCGCTACCGGTCGCGGGCGCGAAGGATGTCCCAGAACTGGCGCGGCGAAACGATGACGAGCGTGCCGATGTACGCAACCCGCAGCAATGCGAGGTCACCCGTCACGAACGATTCGGAATCGCCGGCCAACGCTTCTCCCAGCACGAGGGCATCCGCCGCATCGACGTTCGCCGGGGCAGGCCCGGCATTGTCGACTACTTGAATCGCCTCCGTGCTGACAAAGTCCACGACCTCGGCAGCGCGAGCGGCGGGAAGCTTGAGTTTTTCGCGCAGCGCCTTGTCGAGCTCGCGCAGCACGTTCCGGCCGACGATCAGGTCGTGATCCAGTAGAACGAGTTCCAGGAGCTCGGCGCACAAGCCGCGCGAAGCGAACGCGCTTACGAGGACGTTGGTGTCGAGGAAGACCCTCACGACACCAGGCGGAACACGTCCTCATCGGTCACTAGGCCCTGTGCTTCGGCAAACGGCAGGGCCTTGCGTCGGAGCTCCCGAAAGCGCGCGACGGCAACCTGGCGCCGGAGCGCCTCGCGGGCGATCTCGCTCTTGGTCCGCCCCGTGCTCTTGGCGACGCGCGCGAGCGCTTTGTCGAGCTTCGGGTCGAGACGGATGGTCAGTGTGGTCATGGCCGGATCCTCGATCGTAAGACACTGTAACACGAGCCGCCGAGGCGGTGCGGATTCGGCCGTCTCAGCCCAGGCACTCCGGCGGACAGCCGCGCTGCCACAGGGGCGTCTCGCGCTTCGCCTGCTCGCGATACTGGGGCTCGTCGGGCGCCGGATGCACGTCGCCCCACCATCCGTGCGAGCAGCCCGAGCGCCACGCCATCTCGTCGGCCAGCGTGGTGCCGTTGCCCACGCACGCGTGCTCGAGGGCGGCGAAGGCTACCCGCACCGCGCGATCGGTGGCGGCGCTGGGCGCCTTCAGCGCGTCGTAGCACGCGCCCGTCAGCGCCTCCATCAACGCGACGTAGGGATAGTTGTCGCGCGTGCGCTGCCACGCGTCGAGCCACTCGTCGACCACCAATTCGATCGAGTCCGCGCGCGGACGGTCCACCGACTTGCGCGTGGTGAGCATCATGTGCCGCATGAGCTCGGCGCGGGCGTGCGTCGTGCGCGCGCGCAACGCGGCTTCGCGCGCGGCAGCGATCTCGGCATCGGCGGCGTGCTTCAACTCGGTGGTGAAATCGCTCATTGCAGCGTTCCGGTCATGACGAGGTGCGCGAGGGAATCGGCGGAAAGGCCGGCGGCGGGGCGATCGGCGACCTTGCGCCCGCCCTTGAGTATGGCAACGCGGGTCGCGACTTCGACCACCTCCGCCATGTTGTGGCTGATGAGGATCACCGTGGTTCCGGCCCGATGCAGCTCGCGGATCAAGTCGAGCACTTGCCGGCTCTCCGCCACGCCGAGCGCGGCGGTGGGCTCGTCCATGATCACGAGGCGCGCGTTCCAGCGCAGTGCGCGTGCGATCGCCACCGCCTGCCGCTGGCCGCCCGACAGCGTATCCACCGCGCGGTCGACGTCCGCGATGCCGATGCGAAGCCGCGCGAGATAGCGCCGCGACTCCTCGCGCATGCGCGGCTTGTCGAGCAAAATCGAGCGCGTGAGCTCGGCGCCGATGAAGATGTTCTGCCAGATGGGCTGGCGCGGGGCGAGAGCCAAGTCCTGGTAGATCGTGGCCACGCCCGCTTTCAGCGCATCCAGCGGCGAGCCGAAGCGCACCGCGCGCCCCTCGATCTCGATGGTGCCGCCGTCGGGCGCGTGCGCGCCCGACACCACGCGAATGAGGCTCGACTTGCCGGCGCCGTTGTCGCCGCAGATCGCGACGACCTCGCCCGCACCGACGTCGAGGTCCACGCCCTGCAGGGCGTCGACCGCGCCGTAGCGCTTGCGGATGGCGGCGAGGCGGACGAGAGGAGCGGTCAAGTTATTTCGCCAGATACTTGTCGACGTTCGACGCATCCACCAGCACGGCGTCGACCCACATGTAGGGCCCCTGCACGACTTTCTCCTTGGGCTGCTTCTTGACCACGATCTGGTCGAGTGCTGCGACCGCCTGCTGGCCCATCGACTCGAACGGGATCGCCACCGTCGCGGTGAAAAGGCTCGCGGGATCCTTGATGCGCCGGTACGACTCCTCGCCGCCGTCGACACTGACCATGAACACGTCGCCCTTCTTGTAGCCCTGCGCGCGCAGGAGGTCGTCGATGATCCACGCCTGCCCGTCCCAAGAGGCCCACACGCCCTGGAACTTGCCCTTGTTCTGCAGGATCAGCGCCTGCATGCCGTTACGCACGTCGTCGCGCCAGCTCGCGGTGCGCTGCATGGAGTGGCTGCCGAGCACCTTCACCGCCGGGTTCTCGGACAGGATCACGTCGAGCTCCTTGCCGCGGATGCGCGAGGCCACGTTCTGCTCGAAGCGCGCGGTGAGGATCTCGCCGCGATAGTTCATCTTCGACAGCAGGTACATGGTAGCGACCGCGCCGCCGACGTAGTCGTTGACCTGGATGTCGAAGAGCGAATGCGGACTCGTGCCCGACACCACGGTGACGAGCGGGATGCCCGCTTTCTTGACGGACGCGAACTGCGCGTCGGCCTCGATGGGCTTGCCCATGCACAGGATCAGCCCGTCGACCTTGGCCTGGATCATCGCCTCGATCTGCTCGGCGTGCTTGGGGAGGCTCCCTTCCGAGTTCAGTTGCTGCACGGTCCAGCCGAGCTTCTTCGCCGCTTCGGCGGCCGAGTTGCTGCAGCGGGCGTGCGTTTCCGCCGACATCTGGAACGCGATGATGCCGAGCTTGAAGGCGCTCGCCGAGGTGGCGAGGCAAAGGCCGATCACGGCCACGATGACTTTCGACATGAATCCTCCCTCGTTTCGTTTCGAATCGTGCAAACGGAGCCCCTGCTGCCGCGCACCACGCGCGCTACCGAACGGCGCGCGCAGCGCGCTCATGATCGGCGCGCTTCGTCGCCCTTCTGCGCGGTCGGCGTAGGGCCGCCCCAAGCCGACCGCGGAAGCCCTGCCGGCCGCAAATCGCGCAGCCCGTCGCGTAGCGACCGCGGACACGTGATTTGCGGACGTTACTAGATTCCGAATGCGGCCTTCTTCAGCGCCGACGCCGATACCGCGACGGAGCCGACGATGATAAATCCTAGCAGGATGTCCTGCACGTAGTACGGCGCGCCCATCAGCACGAGGCCATTGCCGAGCATGCCGATGGTCGCGGCCCCCACCAGCGTGCCCGGTACGTTGCAGCGGCCGGGCTCGAACATGGTCATGCCGAGGAGCACCGCCGCGATCGAGGTCAGCAGATAGTCCTTGGCCATGTCGGGCGCGGCGGAGTTGAGCGTGGCGGCGAGCAGCACGCCGACCAGACCCGCGCAAGCGCCCGAGAACGCGAGCGCGACGAGCTTCATGCGCTTGACCTTGACACCCGCCAGGCGCGCGGCCTCGTCGGCTTCGCCGGTGAACACGAGGTGCATGCCCAGGCGCGTCTGTTTCAGCACGAACACGACCACGAGCGCCACGGCCGCGGTCCACAGGATCAGCGCCGGAACACCGAGCACGCTGCCGCGGCCGAGCGCCAGGAACGCAGGATCCCAGCGCCCGACGAACGCCACCCCGCCGGTGATCGCGAACGCGGTGCCGGTCGCGATCGCAGCCATCGCCAGCGTCGCGATCAGCGACGGAATGCGTAGCGCGGTGACCAGCACGCCGTTCAGCGCGCCGGCGAACACGCCCACCGCGATCGCGGCCGGAACGGCAAGAAGCGGGCTCGTCTTGTGGAAGATCAGGCCGCCGACCACCACCGCGCACAGGCTGCACACCGCGGCGAAGGAGAGGTCGAGCTCGGCCGCGGTGAAGGAGATCGAAAAGCCGATCGCGAGGATCGCGAGGAAGCTTACCTGCTTGCCGATGTTGAGGAGGTTGGTGGGATTGGTGAAGTTGTTCGCCGCGACGGCGAAGAACAGGAACAACGCGAGTGCGGCGAATGCGGTGCCGTAGGTCGCGAGGAGGTGACGTACGTTCATGTCGGCTGGGGAAGGCACGGCCCCTCACCCCGGCCCACTCCCCGCTCGCGGGGAGAGGGGGAGTAAGCGAGGCACGCGAGGGCGAGCGCCGCTTCCTTGATCTGGCGGTATTGTGCAAAACGGGTAGCGAACGCCTGCGCGCGCGCTTGACGGGGCTCGAACCGGCGCACGCGGCTCACCATCGCCGCTGCGGCCTCCGCGACACCCGGCACGAGCCCGATGCCCACGACCGCCGCCATCGCCGCGCCGACGAGGCCCGTCTCGGCTTCCGCCGAGCGCACGACCGGCAGGCCGCAGACGTCGGCCTTCATCCGGCACCACGCCTCCGAGCGCGCGCCGCCGCCCGCGACGCGAAGCTCGGTGGCGCGCGTCCGCGCGCCGTCCTGCGCGTGGTCGAGGATGTCGCGCACCGCCATCGCGACCCCTTCCAGCACGCTCCACAGGAAATCGTCGGGTGCGCTGGCGCGGCCCACACCGTGGAAGGCGCCGCGCACGTCGCTGTTCCACACGGGTGCGCGCTCGCCCGCGAGATACGGCAGGAAGATCGGCGCGTTGCTTCGCAGCGGCCCACGGCCGACGCGTTCGACGGCCGTCGCCAGCGGCCCGCGGACGCGAAACACGTCGTGGCACCAGCGCGCGCAATCCGCACCCGCCTGTGTGGGTCCGCCGATCTGGTGCGCACGTTCGGTCCATGCCTTCGCGACGAGCCCGGCCGCCTCGACCGGGCGCGAGGTCAGGAGGCCGACCGCTTCCGACGTGCCCGCGACGTCGTACGCTTGGCCCGGCAACACCGCACCGGCGCCCACCGCGCAGGCCCACGTGTCCATCGCGCCCGCGAACACCGGCACACCCGTGAGCGCGCCCTCCCGTACCTCGCCCACGCGCGCCCACGGTACCTGTGCCTCGGAGCGCGCGCCGGTGAGCCGTCCGGCCAGGAATTCCCGCGGCTCGACCACCGCGGCAATGCGCGCGAAGCGCGCGGGCTGGTGGCGCTCGATCCAGGCGAGGCGTGCCTTGGTGTCGAACGCCGTGACATCGCCAAGCTCGCGGGCGATCGCCGCCGCGCGCGCGTCGCGAAACGCGATCGCCGGGCCGAGCGGGCGGCCCTTGGCGTCGAGCAGCACCTGCGTGCGGGTGAGGCCGCAGATGCACACGCCCGCCACGCGCCCTCCGCGCGGCAGCGCGCGCAGGACCCGCACCGACGCGGCGGCGAGCGCACGCCACCAGCGCTCGGGGTCGATTTCGGCGAACCCCGGGCGCGGCTCGTCGACGGTCAGCGCGACCGCCGCCGCGGCGCGCACGCGGCCCCGCGCATCCACGAGGCCCGCGCGCAGCGAGCCGGCTCCGACGTCGACGGCGAGGATGAACGCACTGGGCACCGGCGCATTATGACGAACGCGGCCGCGCTTGACTGACGACGACGATTACCGCCTGCTGCCGTTGACCTGCTTCGAGGCGGGCGATAGTCTCCAAGAGCGTCAGGGGAGGAAAACTATGCTGAATGGGGAGGTTCGCTGCGGCGGGAGCAGGTCTCGCTCTTGCCCGTTTGCGGCAACGATTCGGCGCGTGATGCATCTCGCGCTCGCGCTATCGATGTCCTTCACCCTGCCGCTTCTCGCCGCGGCATCCGACTTCGAGTCGTTGCGGTTGCGCTACCGGGAAATGCTCGTCGGCGGCCCCGGGCTCGACCTGAGCGATCCTCGAATCGCGGAGATTGCGCGACAGCAGGGGTACCAAGGCCGCAGCGCCTGGGAGGGCCTGGTCAAGTCCGCGAGTGCCGATCGCTCACAGTGGTTTCAAGGCATGGGATGCGAAACCTCCGTAGACGGGCGCGCAGCCTACTCTTGCTTCTCCCGTCTCCGTGCGATGGCCCTGGGGTATGCGCAACGCGGCAGCGAGGTGTATGGCAATGCAGCCTTGCTGGCGGACCTGGTTGCGGCGTTGAGATGGCTCAACGTCAACTATTTCAACGAAAAGACGACCTACGACCCTCGCGACTGGTTCTGGTTCGAAGTCCATCCGCCGAATTTCATATTGGATACGGTTCTGCTCGCGTACGAGGGCATTCCCGTGGATCTGCGTGCCAGTCTCATGCGAGCGATACTGCACGTCGACCCCGATGTGACGCGGCTGGGGGGCTCCGCCAACGACATTGCCACGGGGTTCAATCTCGTGGCAAAGGTACGCATCGGCCTGCTCGAAGCCATGATTTCGGAATCGACCGGGCGTTTGAACGTGGCGCGCAATGCGGTCGCGCCGGTGTTCGACTATGTGGAAGTCTTCAAGATGCAGGGGATTGCGAACGACGGGTTCTTTCGCGACGGCTCCTGCCTGTTCCACCGCTACTTTCCCTACAACGGCGGCTATTGCGCGGACGGCGCGTCGGGGTTGAGCACGCTGGTCTATCTGCTGGACCAGTCGCCCTGGGCCTTCGAGCAAGCAAAGAAGGACCGGATCGCGAGCTGGGTCTTCGACTCGTTCGAGCCGTTTGTCCACGGCGGGGCAACCATGGACATGGTCCGCGGACGCGACAATACATCGTCCTCCCGTGACGCCATGTTCTCGGCGCGCGGCTTCATCCAGACCGCAGTCTACTCCGCGGGTTTTGCCCCGCCCGAGGTTTCGTTGCGCCTGAAGCGCATGGTCAAGGCATGGTTCTCGGAGAAGGGCGTCGCCGAGGGTTACTTCCGTACCTCTACAGGCACCAACGATGCCACCATGGGCCTCCTCGCGCAGACGGCGGTGGTGCTGAACGATCCGGACGTGTCCGCGCGCCCGGAACTGATTGGCGCTTTCGTGTTTCCGATCATGGATCGGGCGGTCCAGCTCAAGCCCGGCTGGGGGCTGGGGCTCAGTCTGCAATCCAGCCGAATCTGGAACTACGAGTACATCGGTGCGGGTGGGGATGGCCGTAACCTGAGGGGCTGGCATACCGCTGACGGCATGACTTACCTCTACAACGGGGACACGGATCATTTCCGCGATGCGTTCTGGGTAACCGTGGACATGCAGCGCTTGCCGGGCACGACGGTGATTGCGGGCTCGACCCCGCAGCCTCAGCAGCACGCGAAGAGTCCGAACGTCGGCATGAGCGCACTGGATGGCGCCGTGGCGGCCATGATGGAAGCCCGTCCGCCCGAATCTTCTCTTCTGGCAAGGAAGAGCTGGTTCTCGTTTGTCAATGAAGTTGTCGCCATTGGAACAGCCGTCTCCGCATCCGATCCGCGCACCGTCGAAACCATTGTGGAGAACCGCCGGATCGCCGCCGGCCCTGGAGACGCCCAGTTCACTCATGACACGGGTCAGCAGCAAGGCCTCCTGCCGTCTCCCCTCAAGCTGCGTGGTGTCCGCTGGGCTCACTTGAAGGGAAGCGTGCCCGCGAACGACATCGGCTACTACTTTCCGCAACCACGGGACCTCACTTTCCACCGCGAGAGGAGGTCCGGTAGCTTGAGTGATGGGGAAAGGGGCGCCTCGACCGCGCTCCTGGAGCGCGACTACGCGACACTCTGGTTCGATCATGGCGCATCGCCCTCGAACGCTTCGTACGCCTATGTTCTGTTGCCCGGGTGCTCGGCGGATGCCGTGGCCGCGTACTCCTCGGCTTCCGCGGTCAAGGTCGTGGAAGCGAGCGCCTTCACGCACGTCGTGGATCTGCCGGCGTCGGGCTTCCGCGGCGCCACGTTCTTCAGCTCGACGGGAGGCCAGGCGGCGGGAATCAGAGTAAGCGGGGTCGCCGTCGTGCTCGTCCACCAGGTCGGCGACACGATCGCCTTCGCGGTGGCGGACCCGACACAGCTCGCAGCTTCCCTGACGATGGAATGGGCGGACGGCGCGGGCGCGATCATCAGCCAGGACGCCGGAATAACCGTCCTCGGCACGAGCCCGCTTCGGCTTTCGATCAACACCAGGGATGCATACGGCAAGAGTTTCAGGATAAGTCTGAAGCGATCGCCCAGCGCTTCCATCGACCTCGTGAAGCCCGATGCACCTTCACCGTTCTGCAAGAGCGCGGCGACGTCCGGCAACGTCATCGAGTATTACAACGCTTCCCTCGATCACTACTTCATCACGTGGGTGCCGGCCGAGATCGCGAACCTCGACAGCGGACGAACGACTGGCTGGGCACGCACCGGGCAGTCGTTCAAGGTCTTCACCGCACCGCAAACCGGCACCGCGGCCGTCTGCCGCATCTACATCCCGCCGGGCAAGGGGGACGGGCATTTCTTCGGCCGCGACCTCAACGAGTGCGACGGGACCATGACCAAGAACCCGTCGTTCATCCTGGAGTCGCCGTCGTTCTTCTACCTGTACCCCCCGGGCGGTGGCACCTGCGCTGCCGGTACAGTGCCTGTCTACCGCGTGTTCTCCAATCGGGCGGACGCCAACCATCGGTACACCACGGACCGGGTCACGCGCGATCAGATGACGGCAAAAGGATGGATCGCGGAGGGGGATGGCGCCGACGTCGTGGTGATGTGCGCACCAAGCTAATGTATTGAGTTCGCACGTGCTGCGGTGACTGCCGCACTTGATCTGATGCGCCGCGCAGGCGGAACGGGTAGAGCAGCGACATATTGGTCGTGCTTCCGCCCTATGTACCACATGTGGGGATTCATCTCTCGATCGAGGAACTCTTGGTAGCCCGGGGCGCCGCCGGCATCTTCCGGTGGGCAGGCGCGTGCGCCGGCCTCAGCTTGCGGTGATCGCGCGCTGGGGCGAGCTCTTCGCGCGCAGCGGCGACGTCGCGCACGGCGGGGCGCTCCTCGCTTTCGCCGCCGCGAGCCGGGACGGGGACGCGGCGATGCAGAAGGCAATGGCGCTCGCTCTTCCACGAGGTTGCCGCGGAAGACGAGCGTGGCCGCTGCGAGGCGGCAGCGGCCACGCTCGACCTCGCCGAAGTCGTGACCGGGCTCGCCGGCGAAACCGGCTAAGCTTCCGGCGTGTAGTCCCATGACCACGCACGCCGACACCATCGCCGCCATCGCCACGCCGCCCGGACGCGGCGGGATCGGCATCGTGCGCGTGTCGGGCGCCGACCTCGACGCGCTGATCGCGAGTGTTACGGGTGTGCGCCCGGCTCCCCGCGAAGCGACACTGGCCACCTTTCGCGACGCGCAGGGCACTGCGATCGACCAGGGCCTCGTGCTGCTGTTTCCGGCCCCGCACTCGTACACGGGCGAAACCGTGGTCGAATTCCACGGGCACGGCGGGCCGTCGGTGATGCGCCTGTTGCTCGCGCGCTGCGTGGAACTGGGCGCGCGCATCGCCGAGCCGGGCGAGTTCACCAAGCGCGCGTTTTTGAACGGCAAGCTCGATCTCGCGCAAGCGGAAAGTGTCGCCGACCTGATCGACGCCGCCACCGCCACCGCGGCGCGCGCAGCCGCGCGCAGCCTCGCGGGCGAGTTCTCGCGCGACATCCACGCGCTGGTCCACACCCTCACCGAGCTTCGCGTCTACACCGAGGCCACACTCGACTTCCCCGAGGAGGACATCGAGTTCCTGCGCGCGGGCGACGTCGAAGCGCGGGTCGCGAAGTTGCGCAGCGACCTCGATCGCGTGCTCGCGCGCGCCCGCACCGGGGCGCTGCTGCGCGAGGGGCTGACCGTGGTGCTGGTCGGCCGCCCAAACGTCGGCAAATCGAGTCTATTGAACCAGCTCGCGCGCGAGGAGGCCGCCATCGTGACGCCGATCCCCGGCACCACGCGCGATCCCGTCGAGCGCCGCGTGGAGATCGCCGGCATCCCGCTCACGGTCATCGACACCGCGGGACTGCGTGAAACCGCCGACGAAGTCGAGCGCATCGGCATCGAGCGCACGTGGGCCGCGGTGGAACGCGCGGACCTTGCCGTGCTGCTGGTCGACGCGCGCGAGGCGGCACAGCACGCGGAGGATGGCGCGATCCTCGCGCGCCTGCCGGCGGGCTTGCCGCGCGTGGTGGTCCATAACAAGGCCGATCTCGCCGGTATCGCGCCGCGTGCGCTGAACCACGAGATATGGCTGTGCGCGCGCGACGGCGCGGGCGTGCCGCTGCTGGAACGCACGGTGCTCGATCTGCTCGGCGCCGCGGGCGACACCGAGGACACGTATCTTGCGCGCGCGCGCCATGTCGCAGCACTACGCGCCGCCGCGGATCACCTCGCGGCCGCCGCCGCGCACGTGGCGACCGACCCGCCGCCGATCGAGCTCTTCGCCGAGGAGCTGCGCAGCGCGCAGTTGGCACTTTCGGCGATCACCGGCGAATTCACCGCCGACGATCTGCTCGGTGCGATCTTCGGGAGGTTTTGCATCGGAAAGTGATTCAGCGGGTGCCGGCCCTCCTACGCCTTCCAGGCTTCCGCGCCCGGCGACGGCTTTGTAGTACGCCACCCGCAGCGGCTCGGTCTCGGTGAGCGCATTGGCGTTGGCGGCGTCGCCGCAAAAGTAGTGCAGGTACTGCTCCACCTCGCGCGCGCCGTGGGCCGACAAGGGCACCGGCTCGCACAGGTAGCGCAGCGCCTCGCGCGCCTCGTCGAGCTTCTTCTTGCCCTTCGACGAGCCAGTCCTTCAGGCGGACGTTGTTGTCGCCGCCGCCCTCGTCGACGTCGAGCTCGTCCGAGCTGTAGACCGCGATGGCTTCCTGCACGTCGCCGAACAGCTCCTTGAAGTCCACGATGTGCCCGTAGTCCTTGTCGTCGCCCAGCGCTTGCGCAAGACGGCTTTCTGGAAGTTGTTGAGGTTGCGCGTCATCGGCTTGTCGCGGCGCAGGAGCGGCGTGCCGGTGAAGCCGACGAAGATGGCGCTTTCCAACGAGCGCTTCATCTGCCGGTTCATGTCGCCGCCCTGGGTGCGGTGACACTCGTCGACGAGCACGTAGAAGCGCCCCTGCACGGGCGGCGGCGGGCCGGCGAGGTCGGCCGGGTCGAACTTGTGGACCAGCGCGCAGAGGAGGCGCGGCGAGTATTCCGGGCGACCGCATCGTCCGAATGGACGAATGCTACCCGGCCAGCCCCGTGCTAGAATGTGTATTAAGCCAATCGATTATACACATCACATGCGCACGAACATCGTGATCGACGACAAGCTGATGAGGGAGACGCTTCGTCTCACGGGGCTCAAGACCAAGCGCGAGGCCGTCGAACTCGGCCTGCGCACGCTCGTGCGCCTGCGTCGACAAGAGCAAGTCACGCGCTTCCGCGGCAAGCTCAAGTGGGAGGGCGACCTGGACGCCCTCAGGACCGATCGGTGATCCTGGTCGACTCCAGCGTCTGGATCGACTATTTCGGCGGCGTCGCCAGCCCGCAGACGGACCGCCTCGACGCCCTGCTCGGCGTCGAGCCCCTCGTCACCGGCGATCTGATTCTCGCCGAAGTCCTGCAGGGTTTCGCCGCGGAACAGGACTTTCGGCAGGTCCGCTTGCTCCTCGAGTCGTTCGAAGTCGTTCCGCTCGCGGGACACGATGTGTGCGTCCAGGCCGCCGACAACTTCCGCACGCTGCGACGCAAGGGCGTGACGATCCGCAAGACCATCGACACGATCATCGCCACCTGCTGCATCCGCAACGGCTACGTGTTGCTTCACGACGATCGCGATTTCGACGCGTTCGTCGAGCATCTCGGACTACGCGTCGCGGCTCCGAAGGGCTGATCGAGCAGACGGCGGTAGCGGGCGCCCGCATCCCTACGCGAGCCACTCATGCACGACCGTCCAATTGCCGGTTAGCGCAGCGTCCATTTGCCTATTTCGAAAGCCGTCGGATACCAGGACGTCGGCGCGCTGCACGCCAGCGGCGTCAGGCTGATGAACGGCGCGACAACGCGGTTCTGCGTGCGGCGTTCGGAGCGCGATGTGGCCGGCATCGCGGTCCCTACATGTCCCAGAGCCGCGCGAGCGGCATCGTGAAGGTACGCGCGTCACCGAGCGCGAACGCGCTGTCGCCTGCGTAGAGCAGCACGCCGCCCCGGTAGTCCGCGCCGCATTGTGCGGCCAGCCGCCGCAGTCCCGCCCTGTCGGCGGGCGTCGCCGTCACGGCGGACTTCACCTCGACCCCCCAGGTCTGCCGGCCGCGCGTGACCACCAGGTCGACCTCCACCTGGTCCTTGTCTCGGTAGTGCCAGAAGCGCAAGTCGGGATCGGTCCAGCCGGCCTGTGCGACGAGCTGCTGCACCACGAAGGACTCCAGCAGCAGACGCACGTATTCGCGATGCCAGGTTCGCGCGCGCGCGGCGGAGCGCGCCACGGCTTCCGGGAAGCCGCCCGCGACGACACGCGCCGCCAGCGCCAGCGGCGCCTTTGGCGCGGTGGCGGCGACCGCTGGCTTCAGGCGCCCGCCGAGCAACGCCGCCAGGAAGTGGCCCGGCACGCGCGCCTGCTCGGCGGCGGTCAGCGGCTGCAACTGCAGACCTTCGGAGACTTGACCAGGCGCTTGCGCACATTGCCGTGCCAGGGAGCGAGGCGCCGCACCAGGAGCAAGTCCACCAGCAGGTGGAGGTACGCGGCAACCGTCTTGCCGTCCACGGCGAGCGTACGGGCGAGCGCTGCCGCGTTGAGCAGCCCGCCTTGGCTGTGCGCGAGCATCGTCCACAGGCGGCGCAGCGTTTCGGCCGGAATGCGAGGTCCGAGTTGCGGGATGTCGCGCTCGAGATAGGTGCGGGTGAAGTCCGCGCGCCAGCGCAGGCTCGCCGCGTCGGAGGCTGCGAGCAGGCTCCCGGGAAATCCGCCGCGCAGCCAGAGCGCGTCGAGCTGCGCGCGGCCGACCTCGCCGGCATCGAGCGGGGCCAGTTCCAGGTAGCGGATGCGCCCGGCGAGCGATTCGCTCGATTGCTTGAGCAGGTCGATCGACGCCGAGCCGAGCACGAGAAAGCGTCCCCTGCCGCGTCCGCGCCGCCGGCCGGTGTCGATGAGCCCGCGCAGGCTACGGAAGAGTTGCGGGGTGCGCTGGATCTCGTCGAGGACGACCAGCCGTCTTCGCGTTCACCGCGCGTAGTCCAGCGGCAGCGCCGTCGTGTACTTGAGCTCTTCCATGGCGAAGCTCGAGCTCACGTCGGAAAGCTCGACGTCGCGGATCAGCCGCTTGTAGACGCCGTCGTAGCCGGCGATATCGGGCACGACCACGCGCAGCAGGTAGTCGACCTCGCCGCTCATGCGGTAGAACTCGACCACCTCGGGAATGGCGCTGACGGCCGCCTGAAACTTCGCGAACCAGGCCGCGTTGTGCTGGTTGGTGCGCACCGACACGAAGACGGTGACGCCGACGTTGAGCTTGCCCGCATCGAGCAGCGCGACGCGGCGGCGGATGACGCCGCTCGCCTCCAGCCGCTGGATGCGCTTCCAGCAGGCGGTGGTGGAAAGGTGGACTTTCTCCGCGAGCTCGCCTACGGTCAGCGATGCATCGCGCTGCATGAGATCGAGCAGGTGGCGATCCTTGCTATCCACGGAACAAAATTCCTCCTGTGAGCTATATACAGTAGAACAAAATTCTACAACCGGTACGCCTAGAGCGTCCGTTCGCAAACACTTTCTCGACCATCCCTTCTAAAATGCTTGGTTCACCTTTGCCGGAGCAGGCCCGCCCCCATGAACCTCACCCGCGCCTTTACCCAGCACCCCGCCACCGTGAGGGAGACCTACTGGCAGCACCTGGGCTTCGCCGTCCGTTTCGGCGCGCGCATGATCGGCGGAGGACTCGCCTGCATGATCCATGGCTTCCTGCCGTTCACCTTCGTCACCCGCGGCAGCGAGACGGTGCGGGCGCTGCACGCCACGCTCGAGCGCCAGCGGCCGCTGCGCGCCGAAACGGCCGCTCGCACGCAAGGAGCCATCATCCGATGAACAAGCGCGAACGCGTCATGGCGGCGATCGCCGGGCAGCCGGTGGATCGCGTCCCGCTGTCGTTCTGGCTGCACAACTTCGCGCGCGAGCATTCGGCCCGCGCGCTCGCCGACGAGACGCTGCGGCTGTACCGCACCTTCGACTGGGATTTCCTCAAGCCCCAGTCGCGCTTCCAGTGCTTCTCCGAGATGTGGGGCCTCGAGTACCGCGTCAGTGCCGATCGCGCGCAGTGGCCGGTGATCACGAAGATGCCGGTGGCCTCGTCGCGAGCCTTCGGCGAGCTCACTCCGCGCGATCCGTCCACCGGTGCGCTCATGGAGCAGATCGAGGCGTTGCGCATGATCCGCGCCGAAGCCGGCGCGGAAGTTCCGATCGTGGCCACCGTGTTCGCCCCGCTGATGATCGCGCAGTTCATGCTCGCGGGCGGAGTCGACGCGGTCGTGCGCATGATGCGCGAGTCGCCGGCGGAGCTGGAACGCGGCCTCGCCGCGATCGGCGAAACCCTGCGCGGCTACGTCCGGCTGCTGATGGACGAGGAGATCGACGGCATCTTCTACGCGACCAACATGGCCACGCGCGACCGGCTCTCGCCCGCGGATTTCGAGCGCTTCCAGCGCCCGTTCGACCTGCCGATCCTCGAGGCCGCGCGCAGCGCGCCCTTCAACATCCTGCACATGTGCGGCGACGGCATCCTGTTCGACGCCTTCGCCTCGTATCCCGCGAACGTGTTCTCGTGGGCGACGTCGGCCGGGAACCCGACGCTGACCGAAGTGCGCGAACGCACCGGACGCGCCGTGCTCGGCGGTCTGCCGGCCAAGCCCGAGATCCTGACCATGACGCGCGAGGCGCTGCTCGCAAGGGCCGACAAATCGATTGCCGAAACCGGCGGCCGCTCGCACTTGCTCGGACCCGACTGCTCGATCAACCCTGACACGCCGGAGCCGCTGCTGCACGCCGTCGGCGCGAAGGTGCGGGAGCACGCCTAACATGGACCTGGGCATTGCCGGCCGCAAGGCCATCGTGTGCGGCGCGAGTCGCGGCCTCGGCAACGCGATCGCGAACGCGCTCGCGGCCGAAGGCGTGCACCTTCTGATGTGCGCGCGCGACCGCGCGGTGCTCGACCGGGCGGCGGGCGACATCCGCAGCCGCTTCGGCGTGGAGGTGGCCACCGTCGCCACCGACCTTTCCGTGCCGGCGGGACGCACCGAGTTGCTGGCGGCCTGCGCCGACCCCGACATCCTGATCCACAACGGCGCCTGGCCCGCGGACAAGCCCGACTATCGCCGCTGGACGCGCGCGGACTGGGACGCCGCGCTGGACGCCATGATGATGGCGCCGATCGACCTCATCCGCGGCGTGGTCGAGGGCATGATCGAGCGGCGCTTCGGACGCATCGTCACGGTCACTTCGCGCTTCGTCAAGGAGCCCAAGCTCGAGCACGCGCTGTCGGTCAGCCCGCGGCTGGGCCTTGCAGGTTACGTCGGCGGGCTCGCGCGCGAGATCGCCCCGCACAACGTGACGATCAACGCGTTACTCCCCGGCATCTTCGAGACCGAAACGCAGCGGGCGTACGGCCGCTCGCTCGCGACCGCCGCCGGGAAGCCGCTCGATGAGACCTGGGCCGCGCGCGAGTCGACCAACGCCGCGCGGCGCTTCGGCAAGCCCGAGGAATTCGCCTCGCTGTGCGCGTGGCTGTGCTCGGCGCAGGCGGGCTTCATCACCGGCCAGAACATCGTCATGGACGGGGGCGGTTACCCCGGCGTGCTATGAGACATTTCCAAAGGAGCATCGTCATGAAATCATCGTTTCGCAGCGTCGCCGGCATCGCGCTGGCCTCGTTCGCGCTCGCCTTCGCCGGCGGCGCGCTCGCGCAAGCCTATCCCAACAAGCCGATCCGCATCGTCGCGCCGTTCGCGGCGGGTGGCTCGGTCGACCTCGTCGCACGTATCATCGCGCAGAACCTCACCGAGGCGTTCGGCCAGCCGGTCGTCGTCGAGAACCGCAGCGGCGCCTCGGGCATGATCGGCGCGGACCAGGTCGCGAAGGCGAAGCCCGACGGCTACACGCTGCTCGCGAACTCCTCGATCCACGTGATCGTGCCCAGCCTGTACAGCAACATCACCTACGATCCGACCGCTGACTTCGTCGCGGTGGGCCAGCTCACCGAGGTGCCGATCGTGATGCTCACCGGCGCGCAGCAACCCTACAAGACCGTCGCCGACGTGATCGCCGCGGGCAAGGCGTCGAAGGACGGGCTGCCCTACGCGTCGGCCGGCAGCGGCTCGCTCGCGCACATGGCGGGCGAGGTGTTCGGGCAGGTCGCCGGGATCAAGGTGCAGCAGATTCCGTACAAGGGCAGCGGCGCCGCGATGGCCGACGTGATCGGCGGACAGGTGCCGCTCATGTACGACGCGCTCACCGCCGCGATGCCGCACATCAAGGGGGGAAAGATGCGCGCCCTCGCGGTCGGCTCGGAGAAGCGCTCGCCGTTGCTGCCCGACGTTCCCACCTTCGCGGAGCTGGGCTATCCCAAGATGACGATGTCGACGTGGCACGGCATCTGGGCGCCGAAGGGAACGCCGCCGGAGATCGTCGAGAAGCTCTCCGCCGAGATCGCGAAGATGTCGAAGAAGCCGGACGTGCGCGAGAAGATCGAAAGCCTCGGCGGCGTTCCGGTCGGCAACACGCCGGCGCAGTTCGACAAGTTCCAGAAGGCCGAGCGCGCCAAGTGGGATAGCATCGTCAAGTCGACCGGCGTCAAGCCGGACTGAAAAGGGACGACAAAAAGGGGACGTACCCCATTTCAGACTAAAAGGGGACGTACCCCTTTTTCGATCTTCTAAGGAACGCGCGCTTTGGATTTCCTCGTTCTCGGCGCCGGGGTGATCGGCGTCACCACTGCCTGGTACCTGCGTGCGCAGGGCCACGACGTGCGGGTGGTCGAACGCCAGCCCGGACCCGCGCTCGAAACGAGCTTCGCGAACGCGGGCCAGGTCGCGGCGCACATCTCCGAACCCTGGGCGAACCCGCAGACGCCGCGGATGTTGCCGAAGTGGCTGCTGGCGGACGACGCCCCGCTCGTCTGGCATCCGCGCGCGAGCCTCACCCAGTGGCGCTGGCTCGCGCAGTTCCTGCGCGAGTGCAGTGCGCAGCGCTACGGCCGCAACCTCGTGCACCTCGCGAACATCGGGCTATACAGCCGCACCGCGCTCAAGGAGCTGCGGCGCGAGCTCGGGCTTTCTTACGACCAGCGCGAAGGCGGAATCCTGCTCTTCCATCGCGATCCCGCGCAGTTCGAGCGCGCGGCGGCGGCGGCCAAGCGGCTTGCCGCACGCGGCTTCGAGCGGGAAGTCAAGACGCGCGACGAATGCCTCGCCATCGAGCCGGCGCTCGCACCGATCCGCGACCACATCGTGGGCGGCATCTACTCCGCGCACGACGAGACCGGCGACGCGCAGCAGTTCTCCAACGCGCTGGCGCGCATCTGCGCCGAGCGCGGGGTGGCGTTCGACTACGGCACGAAGATCGTCCGCATAGCGGCTGAAGGCGATCGCGTCACCGGGGTCGAGGTCGAGCGCGCCGGCGGCGGGCGCGACGTGCTGCGTGCGGGCGCCTGCGTGGTGGCGCTGGGCTGCGCGACACCCGCGATGCTGAAGCCGCTTGGCATCGGCGGCATCGCGATCCAGCCGGTCAAGGGCTACTCGGTCACGGTGCCGATCGCCGACGAGAAGCGGGCCTTCGGCATCGGCCTGCACGACGTGTCGAAGAAGATGGCCTTCGCGCGCCTGGGCATGCGCTTGCGCGGCACCAGCACCGCCGAGATCGGCGCCTTCGACACCACCGTGAACGAGCGCCGCTGCAAGGCGCTGGTCGACCACATCGACTGGATGACGCCCGGCGCGGGCCGCGCGCAGGAGGCGACGTACTGGGCCGGCCTGCGCCCGATGACGCCGTCGAACATCCCCTACGTCGGCCGCACCCGCATCGGCAATCTCTACATCAATGCCGGACACGGCACGGTCGGCTGGACGCAGTCCTGCGGCTCGGCGAAAGCGCTCGCGGAGATCGTCGGCGGCCGGCGTCCCGCGCTCGACTTCCCGTTCGCCGGCATGGAGTGACCCGCGATGCAATACGTGAACCTCGGCCGCACCGGCGTGAAAGTCTCCCGCATCGGGCTTGGCATGATGACCTTCGGCGATGCCCGCTGGCGCCCCTGGGTGCTGGGCCTCGACGAGGCGCGGCCGATCGTGCGCCGCGCGGTCGAGCTCGGCATCAACTTCTTCGACACCGCCGACATGTACTCGGGTGGGGCGAGCGAGGAGGTCACCGGCAAGCTGATCCGCGAGTTCTGCGACCGCGACGAGGTCGTGCTTGCCACCAAGGTGCACCACCCGGTCGACCTCGCGTTCTCCGGCGGCACCACCGTGGGCGCGCGGCCGAAGGTTGCGCCGAACAAGGGCGGGCAATCGCGCAAGCGCATCTTCGCCGCGATCGACGCGAGCCTCACGCGCCTGGGCGTCGACTACATCGATCTGTACCAGATCCACCGCTTCGACTACCACACGCCGATGGAAGAGGTGATGGAGGCGCTGCACGACGTGGTCAAGGCCGGCAAGGCGCGCTACATCGGCGCCTGCAGCATGTGGACCTGGCAGTTCGCCAAGATGCAGCACATCGCCAAGGCGAACGGCTGGACGCCCTTCGCGTGCATGCAGAACCACTACAACCTCGCCTACCGCGAGGAAGAGCGCGAGATGATTCCGTTCTGCCGCGACCAGGGCACGGCGGTCACGCCGTGGAGCCCGCTCGCGCGCGGCTTTCTCGCGGGCAACCGCAAGCGAGGCGACAAGGCGGCGGGCGACAGCGGCCGCAGCGCGACCGACGAGATGGCGCACGCCTACTACTACCAGGACGCGGACTTCGACGTCGTCGAGGCGCTGGGCCGGGTGGCGGCCGCGCGCGGGGCGAAGCACGCCGAGGTGGCGTACGCGTGGCTCCTGTCGCGGCCGGG